>JAZOCP010000053.1:0-4730 GCA_045596585.1 Eubacteriales bacterium | reverse complement strand
AGCAGTAATCAATATGCTCATCATCTACCGTGCCGTAGCCGTGGTAGGTTGTGCGCCTGTCGTTTGCTGTTGCCCCGTTTACGTCGGTAAAATGCTTTACCATTTCGGCATAACCGAGGGCGTCTGGACGCATATTAAAATCGCCTGTTATAAAGGTTGGGTTATTTGAAATTTTCTTTGAATATTCATAAATAAGCTTTGAGCTTGCCACCTGACCGTTATCGCCAAAGCCATAGTGCGTGTTCATATAGGTAAAGATTTTGCCACTTTCTATGTGCTTTAAAATAACGTACTCGCACATACGCCAGCAGTTATATAATTCATCCCACCCACGGGACTCAACCTCTGGTGTGTCTGAAAGCCAGAAATTGCCCTTGTCAAGAAGCTCAAATTTCCCCTTTTTCCAAAGAATAGGAGCGCCCTCAAGCTCACTTTTAGAGCGGTACAAATTAAACATTTCATATTTGTCAAGGTAATATTTTTCTATTTCCTTTTCCCAAGGCACAGTGTATTCCTGAAATCCGATAATATCGGCATCGTACTTTCCTGTAACCTCGGCAAGGCGTGGCGCACGCTCCTTGATTGAATTGCCGTCCTTGTCATCACAGCATCTTATATTAAAGCTTATTAATTTAAGTTCCATATCTACCTCGCTAAATAGGTTGTTTTCTTTATTTTAGCATATATATTCTCGGAATTCAATCCACAAGATTGACTTTTATTTTTTAGTCATATATAATTAAGTTAAGGCTAGAAAAAGGAGCAACGAAAATGGACTTTAAATATAAAAAGGGTATGGGCATTGGTGGTTGGCTAACCAACTACAAAAGATTTAATGTTTTGCCAAATGATAAGCGCCTTGAATTAACAATTGGCGACTATGAGCATTTTGAGTCATATATAACCGAGTGGGATATAATAAATATCAAAAATATGGGTATGGACCATATACGCTTAGGCTTTGACCAAATTGTTTTAGAGGAAGCGCCCTTTGTTTATCGTGAGCGCACAATGGCGCTGCTTGAGAATTTTGTTTCCCTTTGCCAAAAGCACGGCCTTGGCATTATTTTAAATTTACATAAATGCATAGGCAACTACTGTGATATTGAGGAAAGCGTTTCCATTTTTGATAGTGAGGAATTAAAATCGCGCTTTATAGGGCTATGGCTTGAGCTTGAAAATCGATTTAAGGACAACGAAAATGTAATTTTTGAGCTACTTAACGAGGTGAGAGATGTTAAGCCAGATTTGTGGAACGACCTTGTCGAAAAAACAATAAAAGCCATAAGGCGTGTCAATAATTCAAGAAAAATTATAGTTGGACCTGTGTGCTGGAACAACCCAAACAAGCTTGATAAATTAAGAATTTTCGATGACGAAAACGTAATTTACACCTTCCACGTTTACGACCCAAGCGAATTTACACACCAGCGTAGTGTTTTACACTGGAAGCACCTATATTACAACAGAAAAATGGAATACCCAGGCGATATTGAAAAATATCGCGAGTTTTATAGAGTTGTGCATAATAACCCAAACGCATATTCCCACGTTGATGTTATGGACATAAATTATATGCGTGAAATTTTTAACCCTGTGGCTGAATTTAAAAGAACGCACCCAGATAAAATCTTATGGTGTGGTGAGTTTGGCACTATTCGCCACGCGGACATAAACAGCCGTGAAAGCTGGATGAGGGATGTTATCACCCTTTTAAAGGAAAACGACGTCCCATACTGCGTTTGGAATTATCTTAGCACCCCAAATGACGGCAACCGCTTTAGCTTAGTTGATGATGACACAAGACAAATATTAAGCAAAAATATGCTTGATATAATAAACGGAAATATATAAAAAAGGGCAGAGAATTCTGCCCCTTTATTTTATAAATTTTCGTACGCCTTTAGCCACTGGGTTTTAATAAATTCGTGGCCGGCTGGTGTTGGATGCACGCCGTCTGCAAGCCAGTAGCTGTTTTCTGCCTTGCCAGATAGCTCGTCAAAGCCATTTTGTAGCTCGATAAAAGGAAGGTTGTATTTTTCAGCAATTTTTCTTGCCATCTTGGCACGCTTTTTAGTTTCGGTCTTGAAAAATTCCCAGTTTTCAGTAGTTGAGCACGCCTCTAAGACAAATGGCTCTAAAATCATAATTTTGATATTTGGAAGAGCCTCTTTTACCTCATCAATAAGCATTGAATATATCTTAAAGAACTTGTCGGCATCCACTCCATTTGGGCTATCTCCTATTTCGTGCCAAACGTCATTTACACCGATAAGAATACTCATTAAATCTGGGGAATAGTTAATAATATCGCGCTTAATGCGTGCGTATAGGTCAACAACACGGTTGCCACTAATACCCTTGTTTATAAATGTGTGCTCCCCAGGCTCCTTAAAGCCAAGATATGATGACACTAAATGTGCGTAGCCTCTGCCAAGATTAGCATCATTGTTCCAGTCTCTGCCACAGTCTGTAATTGAATCACCTTGAAATAAAATTTTCATAATGCACCTCTCTAATTTATAGAAAATTATTTATTATCTATTAAAATTGCTCTACAGGGCGCGCCATCTCCACCACCCAAATTTAGTGGAGCAGAGCTTAAAAAATAGACACCCTCTGCCACATTTTTTAGTCTTATTCCCTCAAGCAAGGCAACTCCAGCTCCCAAAAGAGCAAGATGCACAGCCATTGGCGCGTTTTTTGGTCCAACCGTTTGTGGCTCGTTTCCAAGCAGTAAAATTCCTGCCTTAACAAACGCCTCCGTTGCCTCAAGGGACACCTCAACCTCGCCCTTGATTAATATTCTTTTTGCTGACTCCTCGCTTACCGCCCTTGCTTTTTTAATAATATTTTCAGCATCACTATACGACACCACGCCTTGATGCTCAGCCACATAAGCCATTCCCACAAAAGCCTCAAGCCCCATTTTGTCAACCGTCTTGCCATCACTAATAAAATGAAACGGCGCATCTATATGTGTGCCATTGTGCGCGCACATACTAAGCTTGGATAGGTTGCACACGTCCCCGTTTTCAATTTGGCTAACCATCTCTTTTTTAGGCACAGGGTCGCCAGGAAACACCTTAGAGGAAAACACCTCTTGTGAAATATCGTAAATTTTCATTATTTCCTCCACTGGGATAGTATATCACTTAGATTATACTACAACTATTGGCGCTTTTCAATGAAATAAAATAAAAAAGGGAACAAATGTTTGTTCCCTTTAATTTTAGAGTAGGTAGTATGGTAAGCTATCGCCTATTGCAATATGTTCAAATTGTTGCTTAATAGGTGCTGTCTTTTTTGCTGGTTTTTTTGCTGTTTTCTTTTGGGCTACCTTAACTTGGGTGGTCTCTGTTGCAGGTGCTTCAGCCTTTGGCGCTTCCTCTGCCTTTGGCTCGGCTACTATGCTGTTTTCCATATCAGGTGCTGAGCTTTTTACATTAGAGTAGCCACTGTTCGAAACTCTTTTAATCGCATTTTTACCTATTGGCATATTCTACTATCTCCTTTGCAAGACTTCTATATTCAATAGCGCTTCTTGAATATTTTTTGTAGGCAACAACGGGCTTGCTGTTGTCCTGTGACCACTCAATTGCGCTATCAACCTTAACATATGTGTTGAAAACTCTTACATCCTCTGACTCACGTAGTGATTTTAAGGTTTCCTTGAAATAATTCTTTCTTTCGTCTGCCTTAGTTACCATAATTCCCATAATCTCAAGGCGAGGCGCCATTTCTCTTACCTTGCCGATAAAATCAAACATATTAGCAAGACCAAAAAGTCCCCAAGGGCTTGCCTCAACAGGAATAACAACATAGTCAGAGGCACACATAACGTTCATAACCCAGCCACCAAGAGTAGGGGGAGAGTCAATTAGTATGTAATCATAATAGCCACGTGCCTTAACTGGCTCGAGGCACTTTTTAAGTATAAATTCTCTTTGCCACTTTGTAAAAAGGTCGAACTCAATTGAGCTCATAAGCGAGGTTGATGGTATAATATCAAGTCCCTCATACTCGGTTGGCACAATAAAGTCAGAAAGGTCCCTTTCCTCCTTTAGGGCAGTGTATATATTTTTTCCATTGCTTGCGTACTCTAAAACCTTTTCCTCATCAAAGAAGGAAAGTGTTAAATTTATCTGCATATCGCCATCTATTATAAGCACCTTTTTGCCCATCATAGAGAGCGCACAGCCGATATTCGAGCAGGTTGTGGTTTTTCCACTTCCACCCTTATTATTCGCAAACGCGATTACCTGAGTTTTGCTCATTTTCGCATAGCCTCCTTATGCCTGACGAGAATGGAACAAACCAGATTTTAAGTGGTAAATTCCCCCGTCTTCTGTGTTAAAATTTTTTGAAATATTTTTATATTTCGGCAAAATTTTGCCTTAAATACAAGCGAATTTTCTCGCTTAAAATTGCAAAGCACCTTGGACCGATGTATTTTTAGATAATTTTGGCAAGATTATGATGCAGTTGTATTTGATACTACAAGGAATAAGCTTGTCAAAAGTACTAAAGGCTCGACAAGAATCTCAAACCGCCTAGTTTCGTGCCGCAAATACACGGCTCAAGGCTGATTCGCTCCATTCTCGTCAGGCATTTCACTATCTGCAAGGAATTCTATCAATTTATCAAGTCCCTCTCCTGTATATGCACTAACAGGGAATATTTTCTTACAGCCTGCAAGTCTTAGCCATCTTTCAACCCTTTCTGGGTTA
>JAZOCP010000052.1:0-3591 GCA_045596585.1 Eubacteriales bacterium | reverse complement strand
GGATTATAACAGTAACTCTACCAGAGGGGATAAGTGAAATTGGTGCAAGCGCCTTCTCAAACTGTATAGCTCTTGGCTCAATAGAATTACCAAGTGGACTTATAAATATTGGCTCATGGGCTTTTAGCTATTGCAGAGCACTTGGCTCAATAGATTTACCAAATAGTATAGTAAGCATTGGAGAGGGCGCATTTAATTCTTGTACAGCTCTTGAAAGCATTGAAATACCCGAAGGGGTAAGTGAAATATGTAGTGCAACATTTTCTTCTTGCTTGGCTCTTAGAAAAGTGGAGCTACCAGCTGGCTTGAAAGCGATTGAGCAAGAAGCGTTTGTTGATTGTGGTGCCCTTGAAAGCATAATAATCCCAGGTGGGGTAGAAAATGTAGAAAATTTCGCGTTTGCCTACAATACAGCATTAAAAAAGGTAGTCTTTGAGCATGGAGTGAAAAGAATATGTGAAAATGCATTTTCAAATTGCACAGCACTTACCAGAATAGAGCTTCCAGAAAGCTTAGAAAAAATAGAGAGCTATGCATTTAATGGTTGCTCAGTGCTTACAAATGTGTATATTCCAGATAAAACAAGAGTAGAAGCAAATGCTTTTTATAATTAATCAAACGGGATTCTTCACTACGTTCAGAATGACAAGGTGGTGTGTCACCCTGAGCGAAGTCGAAGGGTCTAATACATTAAGGAGATTTATTACCACCCTTTGTTTCGTTCTATAATGACGGATGCTAATAAAAGCCCTGTGTGCAAAATGCACACAGGGCTTTTTTTATATCTTTAGTTTTTCCATAACAGCGCGTATCTTGTCAGCGTTTACCTTTAAAACTCTTCTGTCGTAGGTTAAAAATCCATTTGTTTCGTCCTCAACGTCTGAAAGCTGTGTGTAAATTGCACCACACAAGCCACCCTTGATGCTTGGAATTATTTCATTTTCGTAAAGGCTGATTAATGCGCACTCGAATCTTTCGCCATCGTCAAATAGCTTATAGCCATATGTCTTTTGCTTGTTAGCAGAGTGCTCCATAATCTTGTAGCTATAACCACCAAACTCGGAGAGAATAATTGGCTTTTTTGATTCCTTTTGCTTGTATTTTTTGAAATATACATGCTCACTTGTAACATCACTTGCGTGACCCAAAAACCAACCAGAGTTTGTGTCAACTATACGCGAGGGGTCAAGCTCCTTTAGGGTGTAATACATATGGTCGCTATCAAATTGTCCCCAGCCCTCATTAAAAATAGTGTAGTAGCAAACCGAGGGATGATTATATAGCTGATTAACTGTTCTTTTTAAGCCCTCTAAAAACGCCCTCTTTTGCTTTTCAGTACGACCAAAGCGCTTTTCATTTAAACGCTTAAAGCCAATTGTTGGCAGAGCCGTGTCACGGAAAAATGAGTATTTTCCATTGTTTACAAAGTCTTGAAAAACAACCATGCCAAGCTTGTCGCATTGGTAATAAAATTCCTCAGGCTCAACCTTTATATGCTTGCGTAGAGTATTAAAGCCGAGCGACTTCATTTTTAAAATATCTCTTTCATACTCGCAAGGGTTGGCGGGGGTATAAATACCATCACTAAAATACCCTTGGTCAAGCACACCATTAAAGAAATATGGCTTTCCATTTAATAAAATGCGCGAAATTCCATCTACCCTTTCAATTTCAATGGTGCGAAGTGCAAAGTATGATTTTATCTCGTCACGACCGCATTTTGCACTAAAGTGATAAAGATATGGGTTTTCGGGTGACCAGTAAATAGGGTCTTGTAGCTTTATCTTACAGTAGCCATTTATAATAGGGTAAATTTTGTCACCAGAGTCAAGGTGCAAGGTTAATTCACCGGTGCTTGCGCCCTCGAAATAAATTTTACAAATATCGAGCCCTGTGTCGATTTTTAGCGATTTTATATAGTCCCTTGGCACACTTTCAAGCCATACACTCTGCCAAATTCCCGAAATTGGGGTGTACCACATACCACCACGCTTAAGTGACTGCTTGCCATATGGTAGGGTGTAGTCCTTTAATGTGTCAATTACCTCAATTTTTAATTCATTCTCGCGCCTTACATAATCAGTAATATCAAAGGAAAAGGCGTCATAGCCACCCTCGTGCACACCAAGTAGATGCTCATTTAAATAAACAGAGCATACCCCGTCAATTGCACCAAAATGTAAAATTACCCTGTCCTTTATAAAGCCCTCGTGTAGGGTGAATTTTTTCTTGTAGAAAAGAGGGGTGCCGTCCTTAAAAACACGACAAACACGTGAAAGAATTGACTCGGGTGGATAGGGCACAATAATATTACCAGAAAAGATATCGCCAGCTGATAGCTCCCACTCGCCATTTAAAGAGTAAAATGAGTCACGCACAAGGCTTGGTCTTGGGTATTTATTATACTCAGTACCATTTAATTTTTCGCCCGCCTCGGTAAAAAGGTGATTAATTGCCATAAAATCCCCCCTTAATATGTTCCTTCACCCTTATTTTAACACTTATTTTGTCGTTTTTCAATACTTGACAAATCAATTACCATTATTATATAATAATGACGGAAGATAGTTTTAAGGAGTGCGTTATGGAAGAAAACAAAGAAATCTTAAATAGTACCCCCGAAAATGAACAAAAGAAGGACAAAAAGCCAAAGAAATTGAATCTGAAATGGCTTGATGGAATTGAAGAAAAGCCAAAAAAGATTAAGGGCACACCCGACGTAAACATAGTGCCAACCTCAAAGCGCGCAAGGTTTTTCAAGGCTGTTTGGTCATATATCATTATCACCTTTGGCACAGCGCTAATTGCCGCGGGAATATATTTCTTTAAATTCCCAAACCACTTTACAATAGGTGGCGTTAGCTCAATGGCGGTATTGCTTGCCCCACTTTTAGGTGGTGTGCTTTCCGAGTCATGGATTATGACAATTTTAAATACCGTTCTGCTTATTGTTGCATTAATTGTCTTTGGTAAAAAATTTGCAATTAAAACCATATATTCAACCATGCTATTAAACGTATTAATGATTGTGTTTGAAGAGTGGGTGAAATTAGATGGCCCATTAACTAATGAGCCGTTTCTTGAAATGCTACTTACAATAGGTGGAATTGCAGTTGGTAGTGCAGTGCTATTTAGCCAAGGTGCGTCATCTGGTGGTACTGATATTATCGCTATGATATTTAGGCGCTTTACAAATTTAAATATAGGCACAGCGCTTTTAGTGTCAGATGCAATAGTTGTGGCACTTTCCCCACTTGTTTTCCACGATATGGAAAATTATATGACAATCTTTTTATGCTCAGCAACAGGCTTGCTCCTTAAGTCCTTTATTGTTGATAACGTAATGGACGGAATAAACCTAAATAGATGCTTTATTATTGTCACCTCACACTCGCAAGAGGTGTGCGATTTTATAAATAAGGAATTACATCGTGGTGCTACGGTATCAAATGTTGAGGGCTCATTTTCACACGAGGAAAAGAAAATGATAATCACAGTTTTAAACCGTACCCAAGCATCAATTCTAAAGCTTTATCTAAAGCAAAATGACCCAGATGCCTTTACAATTATTACTAACTCAAGTGATATTCA
>JAZOCP010000051.1:0-20606 GCA_045596585.1 Eubacteriales bacterium | reverse complement strand
TTACAAAGGAGGCTTTTTACTTCTCTTTTTTCGCTTTATGTGGCAAAGCCCTCTGCTTTAATGTTTTATATAATAGTTTTACCCAAATCCACGATATATCGCATTTTTAGTTCCTTTGTGAAGGTGCCCCTTGTGGGTGCGCCTTGCAGGGAGCTGTCTGCACTGCTGACTAAGTATTTTTAGCCTCCTTTGCAAAGGGAGGTGGGTTGCGTAGCAACTCGGAGGGATTCTTCCACCGAGTTATCAATATAACGACAAACATATAAAAAATTGTCATTCACTTCATAGTTTGGTATTCTTATAACTTTTAAGCCAAGTGACTCAAGAAACTCAGTCCTCTTTTCGTCTTTTTTAGTTTCGTTTTCATATCCATGATGGGATCCATCAAGTTCAATTACCAAATTGGCTTTTGCACAATAAAAATCCACTATATAGCTTCCTATCACTTTTTGTCTTAAAAATCTTACAGGATATTTTCTTAAAAAATCGTACCACAAGTGCTTTTCTTCAGGTGTCATATTCCTTCTTAACTCCTTTGCCAAGTGGACATTTTCTTTATTATGACTATATTTCATAAACAATCCCTCCGTCTGCCTCTATGGCAGCCACCTCCCTTTACAAAGGAGGCTTTTTACTTCTCTTTTTTCGCTTTATGTGGCAAAGCCCTCTGCTTTTACAATTTGGACATTTTAATACCCTGTCACTGTTAAGGTGAACTGAAAATCCAACCCTATACCATTTAGGCTTAAATGTATGATTGCAATGTGGGCAAATATATTCGTTTTTTGATAAGACAATACCGCCTATTACGAATGTCAAAATTAAAACAACTGCTGTTGGTATTGCAATTACCCACCAAGGCACATCATATCGTAAATTGAAGAAATGCACCTCGCACGAGCAAAGAGTAAGCATTATAGCTATTGTGAATATTGATAAAAATATTTTCTTCATTTTTTATCCTTATATTGATAATAATTTAACCAAATACCATGTATTTTTTCTTCATAAAAAACAATTTTTATATACAAGCCTAATTTTTCATATTTTATGTAACTATAATAAACATTTTCCAAATTTTCATCTCTTAATATTTTTTCTGTTCCAACAAGCTTGCCAATCGGTTTAAGAGCATCGGCAATAACCTTTTTAAAGGTAGTCAAGGGTAAGTAATCGCTTAGTGTGTCAGAAAAAGACTCATAGCATTTGTCATAAAGCTCATTTAAAAAATCATTGGTGAACTGTTTTACAATATCGAGCCTTCGCACTTCAAAATGATGGGCTTTTTCTCTTTTTTCAAATATGCTTTCTCCGTTTTGAAGAAGCAACAGGGCTTCGCAAAGCAATTCATACTCCTTGCTTTTAGCGGTTATTGTTGCTATTAGCTCTGCTTTCCTTTCGGCTATTGCGTCTATTAGTAGCTTGTTATTTTCTTGAAGCTCCTTAATTTTTGCAATTGATAGACCAAGCGAACGTAAAACTAACACGTCCTTTATTACCTTTATTTGCTCGTTTGAATATTGCCTACGGCTTTTAAATGGCTCCTTAGTGCTTGATATAATCCCCTTTTGCTCGTAAAATCTTAGCGTGCGCGAGGTGCAACCAAGCTTATTACATACCTCATTTATATCATAAAGAGATTTTTCCATTATCACTACACCACCCTTCATTTTTATTATATCACTTGACGTTAGGTCAATGTCAATATGTTTTGTTAAATTAAAAGCCACAGACTAAAATCTGTGGCTTTTCTTTATTTATTCTCTTTGTTTTCCTTTATTTGATTTACCTTTTCAACAACTGTGTTTAGAACCAAGATAAATGCAATAATTACGCCTGTTACAATAAAGATACCAAGCATACCCTTACAAAGAATCATAGCGCTTTCGCCAAGGGCGTCAAAGTCAAGCTTGAACTTCATTTTCTTTATAAGCGCCTTGCCACAGCCCTTTTCACTACATAAAGGGCTCTTTCCGTCCTCGTTTAGTTGGCAGTCCTTATTTGTGCAAAGGTCTTTTGTGTGCTTATTTTCGCACTCAAATTCAACCAAGTCGCTTCCACACACTTGGCATTTTTTAGTGTCCTCTTTGCCACAGGAAACAAGCATTATTGCGCTTACTATCATAATTAGTAGCATTAAAGCTGATAAAATTCTCTTTTTCATTTTAAAGCCCTCCTTACACAATTGCTTGCACAAATGCAAGAAGTAGTCCACCGGCGATAACTGATGCCACCTGACCGGAAACGTTTACACCTATTGAGTGCATAAGTAGGAAGTTTTGGTTGTCCTCCTCAAGGCCGAGCTTATGTACAACACGTGCCGACATAGGAAACGCTGAAATACCCGCTGCGCCTATCATAGGGTTAATCTTTTTCTTGCTAAACAGGTTCATAATCTTTGCAAGCATAACCCCTGCGAAGGTGTCGAATATAAATGCTACTAAACCAAGAGCGATAATTACAAGTGTTTCAAATTTCAAGAACTCGTTTGCTGTCATTTGTGATGCAATTGTAATGCCAAGGAATATTGTAATTAGGTTTGCAAGCACCTTTTGCGCAGTTTCTGAAAGTGAATTAAGAACACCACACTCACGGATTAGGTTACCAAACATTAAAAATCCTATAAGCGCTACTGCATCTGGAGCAACAAGACCAACTATAACCGTAACTACGATTGGGAAAAGTATCTTTGTAAGCTTTGATACCTTTCTGCCTGTATATTCCATACGGATTCTTCTTTCCTTCTTGGTTGTACAGAGCTTGATAATTGGTGGCTGTATAACAGGAACCAGCGCCATATACGAGTACGCCGCTACCATTATTGCCGCTGTGTAATTAGAATTCAAGGTATTTGCAACGAATATTGATGTTGGGCCGTCAGCTGCACCAATAATTGCAATTGAGGCAGCATCCTTCAAGTCAAAGCCAACGAGTGATGCCATGCAAAGGGTAAAGAATATACCAAACTGTGCTGCCGCACCAAATAGCATTAGCTTTGGGTTGGTTAGTAGTGGCTCAAAGTCTATCATTGCGCCAATACCGATAAATAAAATTAGTGGGAATAGCTCGTGTGAGTCAATTCCTATCTCAAATAAGTGGTCAATTACCTCCTTTGCACCTGAGTTTGGTAGGTTAACTAATATAGCACCAAATCCCATTGGCAAAAGAAGAGTTGGCTCCATTTCCTTTTTTATGGCAAGGAATATAAGCACACCGCCTATAATCCACATTACTACCATTTTCCAGCCACCGTCTTGAAACAGCTCGGCTATGTTTTGCCATAAAACGCTTAAATCAAAATTCATTTTTGCTCTCCTTGTATTGTTTATCGTCTTGCAAGCATTTTTATTGCTTTTTCTAATGCTTCAAACAGCTTGTCCGCCTCTTCCTTTGTGTTTTCACCGGAAAGTGAAATTCTAATTGAGGAATCTATTTCCTTTGTGTCAAGACCAAAGCTACTTAAAGCAAGACTAACCTTTTTAGGTCCGTTTGAGGCACATGCTGAGCCACTTGAAACATATATTCCCTCTCTTGAAAGGAAATGTAAAACTGTTTCGCTCCTTATACCAAAAATGGTTATATTTAATATGTGAGGTGCGCTTTTTTCTGGGTAATTTACACGTGCACCCTCGATTTTTTCTATGCCATTTGCTATGTAAGCACGTAATTCACTAATTTTTTCAGCCTCACCCTTATTTGATATATGCTCCCTTACAGCCTCGGCAAAGGCACAAATTGAATAAAGGTTTTCAGTACCTGAGCGCATGCCCATTTCCTGTCCGCCACCAAAAAATAGTGGGCTTAATTTTTTTGCCTTTATTATCTCTGGGCTTACATAAAGTGCGCCAACACCCTTAGGTCCGTTTACCTTATGTGAGCTTACTGAAATTAAGTCCGCCCCTAATGATTTTTTAGTAAATGGCACCTTTAAATAGGACTGAACACAGTCGGTGTGTAAAACAGCCTCGGGGGATTTTTCCTTTACTATTTCAAATGCGCTTTTTATATCGTAAAGTGCGCCTGTTTCGTTATTTACGTGCATAAATGTAGCTAAAATTGCACCACTTGCGTTTTCCCTTATAAAATCAAGGTCAAGTGCGCCACCCTTAGTTGGCACACGCACAATTTGATAGCCCATTTTTTCAAGATACAAAAGTGGCTCCTCAACTGAGGCATGCTCACCACTTGTGGTAAGGATTTTTTCCTTGCCTGTCCTCTTTTTTGCAAAAACTGTGCCTAAAATTGCTAAGTTATTTGACTCAGTTCCGCCAGAGGTAAATATTATTTCGCCACGAGTTAGCCTTAAGATGCCAAGGCTTTTTGCAATTTCCTCTCTTGCACCGCTAAGAAGCCTTTCAGCCTCAAGCCCAAGATTATGTAGTGAGGAGGGATTGCCATAATTTTCACTTGCAATTTGGCACATTTTCTCCCTTGCACCTTGGCTCATTTTTGTTGTGGCACTATTATCAAAATAAATTACTGACATATTACTTAAGTGGCTTGAAGTTTGATACTACATCGCTAACTGCGTCCTTATATTCCTCTGCGTACTCAAACTTAGCATCCTCATATTTGCCAGCCTCGATTTTATTGTCCTTAATTGTAAGGTTGCTTTGTGGGAAATTAAAGGTCACAGCATAGTAGTTTTGCTTGTGTAGAATGATTGTTGCAATGTACTTATAGTAAATATTATCGTATTTTGCAACATAAGTATATTCCATAGCGCCCTCGTAGTGGGCAGATGGACTTGGCTCACCCTGTGGGTAAAAGTTTTCCTCACCAAAGGTTTTTTTCATTTGTGAATTGTACTCTTGGAAGAAAGCCTCATATGCTTTTTCATTTGTTTCGTAATTTTGGTCCTTTTGCCAAAACATAGCATTTACAGTTGCTGGTGCTAATTTATCTGTCTTTAATTCCTTTTTCTGTGCCTGTGCAAAGGTAACGTTTGAGCCTGTTTCTATGATAACCCAGTTTTCTGGCACGTACATAGTATAAAATCCATTTGACTCGTCAGAGGCAAGCTTCATTCCCTTTGGCGCATCAGATTTATTTCCACAGCTAACAAGCACAAGTGACAAAATAACAACAGCAAAAATAACCGATATTACTCTTTTTTTCATCTTTTACTCCTTATAGCTTATTTGCAAGGGCAACTGTAAATTTAACTGCCTCTTTTGCATCATTTATATCTATCATTTCACAGCCTGAGTGAATATGTGCTGAAGGAATTGAAATAACACCAACACGTGCGCCCTTACCTGCAATTTGCATAGGAGATGCATCTGTGCCACCAAATGGTAGCATCTCGTTTTGGTATTTAATTTTCTCATCCTCGGCAATCTTTCTCATTTCCTTAACGAGGTCGGTATTACAAATTGTGCTTGGGTCCTTAATTTTAATTGTACAGCCCTTGCCAAGTAAAACGTCCATATCAGATGGTCCACCCTTTTCGCCAACTGCGGTTACATCAAGAGCGATTCCAATATCTGGCGATATACTAAAGGTAGCTGGCTTAGCGCCCCTACCACCAACCTCCTCCTGCACGGAGAAAACAAAGTATAGGTCGTTTTCGCTCTTTACCTCTTTAATTGCCTTTACTAAGATAGCACAGCCAACTCTGTCATCAAATGGCCTACCTATATATCTATTGTTTAAAAGGCGCTTGAATTTTGGTGCGCAAACAAAGAAATCACCAACTGTAACAAGCTTTTCTGCTTGCTTTCTTGATTTAGCACCGATATCAATATAAAGGTCCTCACACTTTGGTGCGTCCTTTGTGCTTGGCACAATAATACCACAAACGCCATTTTCACTAACAACCTCGCTAAAGGCTGCGCTAATTGCGTTTATGCCACCAACGGGGCTAATTTTAATATCACCATTTGAGGAAATATGTGTTACAAAAAATCCTATTTCGTCCATATGGGCGCAAAACATTATCTTTTTGCCACTGCCCTTTTTCCTTGCGATTAGGTTGCCAACTGGGTCAGTTGTAATTTCATCAGCATATGGGGCAATTTCCTTTTTTATTGCCTCTCTTATTTTGTCCTCTCTGCCAGAAACAGAAGGGGTAAACATTAATTTTTTAAGTAGCTCTGTCATTTTTTACTCCTCCCTTGGTGCTTCATTTTTTATTATTTCAAGCACCGTTTTGTAGGTTGCATTAAAATCATCTATGCTTATTACATCACTCTGCGAGTGAATATATCTTGATGCACAAGAAAGTGTTGAAACCTTAGCGCCATAGCCATTTTTTTGAATGTGCATAGCATCATTGCCACCAGAGATATATCTGTTTGTTTGGTTTTTAATTTCGTTTTTGTCAGCAAGTGATTTTATGTGGCGCACAAAATCACGGTCGTAAATTGTGCCCTTGTCTGCAAAGGAGATAATAACTCCGTCACCTAAGCGACAAACCTCCTTGTCCTCACTAACACCTTGTATATCAGCCACAGCCTTTGACTCAATTACAACTGCATAAAGTGGCTTTACCCTCATGCTTGCACCGAATGCACCTGAGTAGCCAATTTCCTCTCTTGTGGTAAATGCAAAATAAAGGTCATATTTTGGCTCTATTTTTTCGTTTTTGATATCTTTAATTATTTGACACATTATAGCACAGCCAAGACGGTTATCAAGTGCCTTGCACTTAACAAGCCCCTCACCAAACTCATAATAGTCGCTTGAAAACGTAAAGTAGTCACCAACAAAGGTAAGCGCCTCTGCTTCCTTTTTGCTTTGAGCACCTATATCAATTGATAGGCTCTTTAATTTTGGCGCCTTGCTCCTTTCCTCAGCGGTAAGGAGATGAATTGGCTTTGAGATTATATTTCCCATAACGCCAGACTCAGAAACAACACGACGAGCGCTTAGACACGTTGGGTCAATGCCACCTACGGTGCCAATTTTAAGCAAGCCATTTTCTAAAATGCCCGTCACCATAAAGCCAACCTCATCCATATGAGCGCTGACCATTAGCTTTGGACCATTTCCACCCACGTGAACTATAAGGTTGCCAAGGGAGTCCTCAATTACCTCATAGCCATCTATATATTCTTTTATTTCGTTCTTTATAATTTCCTTTACCCCGTCCTCACAGCCACTTGGACCAAAGGCGAGGGAAAGCTTTTTTAAAAGCTCCTTCATATATTCTCCTTCTTACTTAAATGCCAAGCTCTTTAGCATATGCTATGCTGACTAAAATATCTGAAAGAGATTTAATATCTCTTAAGCTTACAGTTTCACTTGGTGTATGCATTGATTTAAGTGGAATGCTCATAAGTAACGTTGGCACACCACAGCCAGAAATTGACACGCTTTCTGTATTTGTGCCTGTATAAGCAGGTTCACAAACCACTTGATATGGAATTTGCTCCTTAGTTAGGTGCTTCATAACGCTTTTAGTTAAGCGCCTATTGGTAACAGCGGAGAGATCAATTGATGCGCCCTTGCCCATTTCAATCATATCAAAGCTTGGCTCAGTATCTGTGTTTGCAAAGTTAACATCAGTAACAATTGCAAAATCAGGCTCTATATCAAATGCAACACGTGCAACTCCTGCCTTGCCTGTTTCCTCCTGTGCTGAGGCAGTTAGGTAAACATCATATTCCATTTTTTCCCTGTCCATTTTAATTGTAGCATCAATTATCGCTGCAAGACAAGCCTTATCATCAAGCCCAGATGCAGTTACACAGTCGCTGGCTATATAGTCAATTCTTTGTAGGTAGGTAACGGGATCGCCAATTGAAACAAGCTCCTTTATTTTATCAGTTGAATAGCCTGTATCAATATATAGCTCGTCCATTTTAGGAGACTTAAGTCCCCCTGTCCTTAGGTGTGGTGGAGTTGAGGTAATAATACCATAAACGTCCTCCTTGCCATGAACAACAACCTCACACGATGGCAAAACGTTTGTATCAAGTCCGCCAACTGGCACAAAGGATAAAAATCCGTTTTTATTTACCTTTTTAACCATCATACCAACAGTATCATAGTGTGCATCAATTAAAAGCTTTTTTGCATTCTTCCTTTTCGACCTTTTAACCAAGGTGATTGTGCCCATATTATCGGCCTTTACCTCGTCAAAGGCACCATCGGCAATTTTTTCAACTGCACCCTTGCCAAAAAGCTCATGCCCTGATACAGAAAAGCTATTTAAAAGGGAATTTAAAATACCTTTAATTTTCTCCATTTTCTAAACCTCTTATTGCGTCCTTGAATTTTTCTGCTCTATCAATATAATTTTCAAACATATCAAAGCTTGCTGAGGCAGGGGTCAAGATTATGTAATCTCCCTTCTTAGCAAGCCCATATGCAATTTTTGTTGCCTCATAAATATCATTTGCTAAAATAAGCTTACGTGCGCCTGTGAGGGCGCGCGCAATTTTATCGCGATTTGCGCCAAAAAGTACAACCCCTAAAAGCTCCTTGTAAGCGTCCTTTAAAGGGGTATAGTCAAGGCATTTATCATAGCCACCCATAATGGCAATTACCCTATTTTTGGGGTAGGCTGAAAGGGTTGATATTGTCCTTGTCGGGGTTGAATCTGCCGAGGAGTCCACAAAAAATACGCCACCCTGTGTCGAAATATGCTCACTTCGGTGCGGCTCTCCCTTATATGAATAGGCAACCTCCTTTATTTTTTCAAGTGGTACAATATCATAAAGCGCCAAGGTTGCGCCAAGTATATTATATAGGTTATATTTACCCCTTAACTTTATTCCATCAATTGAAAAAAGCCTTGTCTTGTTATAGTAAATATAACCATTTTTTATATGAACAAAGTCGTTTTTATTATTAAGTAGCGACTCACAATTATTTACCGAAAAATATGCTAAATTATTGCCACTAAAAAGCTCTCGATTTGAAATATCGTAATTTATAATTTGCTTTTTTGCGTTTTTTACTATATTTGCCTTTGACAAAAAATACTCGTCCTCGTCTCTGTGCCAGTCAAGGTGGTTTTGGGAGAGTGAGGTCACTATTGCTACATCAAGCATTGGTGCATAGTCGAAAAGCTGAAATGACGAAAGCTCAAGGCACAAAAAGTCCTCTTTTTTTATTTTTTCATACACCGAGGCAATTGGCACACCGATATTTCCACCAAGGTGGGCAACCTTGCCCGAGGCAAGTAGCATTTTATATATTAATGTAGTTGTTGTGGTCTTCCCGTCAGAGCCGGTAACACCTATTTTAAATGCGCTAATATCATCAAGAAAAAAGCTTATATCTGTATATACCTCTTGTCCTACCCTTTTGTCCTTAGCTCGCCAAGAGGGAGAGCGAAAGACCACGTCCTCGCAAGCATTTTCGTGTCCTTGTCCAAATATACCGCTAACGCCACTTGGCAAATTTACTTCCGTGTTATTTCTTATGGTTGGGTATATATTATTCTTCATTAAATACTTGCAAACTGCACGGTTTGACACCCCATAGCCAAGGAGTGATATGGTTTTATTTTGCAAGCTTGATAGTAAAGAGGGCTTCATTTTTCCACCTTATAATTATACTATAATATTAAGTTATTTTCAATAGAATTTTATATATTTAATATATTATTAAGAATTTCACTTTTACTTATTCCCTCTGCCAAAAACAGCATAGAAAACATACTTCCGTCAGTAAAGCCAGGCATTGTGTTTACCTCGTTAAATACTATATCGCCATTTTCACAAACAAAAAAATCCATGCGACAAAGCCCACTTATCCCAAGTGCATAATATAGTTTTTTTGCACACGTGGTCAGCTCTTTTTTGGTTTCTTCGCTGATTTTTGCAGGAATTATTAGCTCAGTCGTATCGTTTTTGTACTTCTCATAATAGCTATAAAAATCTCCCTCGTGCTTTATTTGCCCTGGGGTGGAAAATGTCGGCTTGCCATCTATTTCAAGTATGGCAATTTCAGTTTCAGTTCCTATTATTTTTTCCTCAACCAAGACTCTTTTTGACACCCTAAAGGCTCTTTCTATTGCTTCATTAAGCTCCCTTTTGTCCCTTGCCTCGCTAACCCCTATGCTCGACCCTGCCATAGTAGGCTTTACAAAAAGAGGGAATGGGGTCTTTTCTAAAAAGAAGGCTAATCCTTCCTCGTTTTCCTCCTTGCCTGTAACTAAAAGGGTGCTTTTTGCTGTTTTTATGCCAAGCGAGGAGGCAACTATCTTTGTTATCTCCTTATCAAACGAAATAGAGGAGGCAAAGGTGTCACACCCTGCATATTTAATACCCGCTATATCAAGTAGCCCCTGTATTTTGCCGTCCTCATAATTTTCACCATGCAAAATTGGGAAAACAATATCGGGCTTTACTCTTTTTTTGCCTATTAAAAGCGCGCCTTTGTTTATATCGAGCTTAACTGGTGTTTTACTTTTTCTTTCCCACGCACCACTTAATATAGAGTCACCATTTCCCTTATATAAAAGCCACTTGCCCTCTTTAGTTATGCCTATGTTTATTATTTTGTAGCTTCCGTTATTTAACTCTCTATACACATTTAAAAACGAGCGAAGAGACACCTCGTGCTCACTACTTTTCCCACCAAAAATTAGACACAGGGTTGGTTTTTTCATAAAAATCACCTCTTTTTTCTACTATTATATGATGATTTTTTTCTTTTGCTATTTTTGGCTTGTGTGGTGGGCGCAAGGGTACGCTTGGCAAGGCTTGGGCGATGTGGCGCAGGGGTGCGCTTGGCAAGGCTTGGGCGATGTGGCGCGAGGGTGCGCTCGGCAAGGCTCGGGCAATGTGGCGCAAGGGTGTGCTTGGCAAGGCTTGGGCGATGTGGCGCGAGGGTGCGCTTGGCAAGGCTCGGGTGACGGGCACAGGGGTAAGCTTGGCAAGGCTTGGGCAAGGCAAAAAGAAAAGCCACTGGATTTTTCCAGTGACCTTTTTATTAAAATTTGATTTCCTTTAAAATATATGCAAGGGTTGAGGCAATTAGCTCACAGCCATATGCATTGGGGTGAATTTTATCAATAAAGCACTCGTTTATGTGTGGCACTAAGTCAAAGCCATCAATTACTGTTATGTTATCGTATTTTAGTGCTTCATTTGTGGCAACCTCGCGACACCACAAAAAGCGCTCCCAGTCAACATCATTATCGCGCCAAAGAGGTGAAATGTAGATTATTTCCTTTTCGCCCCAAGTTTTATTTAGCTTTTCAAAGAAAAGTCTTGCTTCCTTTTCGTAGTCGTAGATGTCAACAGCATCGTAGTAGTTTGTACCGAGGAAAACTATAATTTTATCAGGCTCATATTCTCCACGATAAACAGCGCATTCCTTAAATGGAAGTCCCCCTATTCCCTGCGCAACAATATCATAGCCTGTTTTTCTTTGTAACGCGTTTACATAGGTTGCACCCGACATATAAGGGCCATAGCCCTGTGTAATTGAGTCACCGATAATAAGTAGCTTTTCTCCCTTGTCCTTTACTGATTTATACCTACCGTTTATGTTGAAATTTTTAATACCAATATGGCAGTCAGTTGGTAGATAAATGGTTACGTGCTTTTTGCCCTCTGCCATTTTAAAAATAGCTCTGTCAAAATTAAACTTTTTAATTTTCCAAATCTCATGGGCAACGCCATCAATATACAAGTCAAAAAAGCAGTCAGAGGAAGAAAACGCTGTCGCGTTATAGTCAAAGCGAAGCTCTGTTGCATCGGTAATTAGCTCAATTCGTGTAGTTGAGCTAAATTGTGAACGCCAGTGCCAACCACTGTCCGCCTTTTTAAATTCCTCAATTTGCGCCTCCTCATAACGAAGTGGGCAAAGATACGCGCCCTCTTTTCTTATAGTTAAAGCGCCCTTTATAAATTTTTTAAGAGTATTTTGTGATAGCTTCATATTATCTCCGTTAATTAAAATACCTTTAAAACCTCTTCGGTTGAAAGACGGTCTGGTCTTTGTGGGTCAATATCGCGCTTACCAACCGCGATTACAACAACAAGCTCCTCATCGCTTGGAATTCCTAAAATTACACGTAATCTTGCCTCATCAAAAAGACCCATAACAAGTGTAGAATAGCCGAGGGAGTGTGCGTAAAGCAACATATTTTCAACAGCCAAGCCATTATCAAAGCACTCATAACCATTGCCAAGGTGAGTTATATATTCTCCACCTTGATTACAGCCACTAAGCCCCTTTTTAACTGAGGTTACAATATATGCGCCTACGCCTTGAGTTCTGTCTGCATTAAAATCTGGCAATGAGCCATTTATTGCCTCAATTGCCTCTGGTGAAATTGCAGCATAGTATCTTGCTGACTGAGTATTTTTCCAAGAGGGTGCATATTGCGCTGACTTAACTATTTCCTCAATTACACTTTTTTCTATTTTTTCAAAGGTATATTTTCTTACACTTCTTCTACCCTTGATACATTCTTTAATTTCCATATTAGCCTCCAAATGCATTATACATTAATTTTACCACTATTTTCGCGCTATTTCAATATAATATTAAAAAATGGCTGTCGTTTTTTGACAGCCATTTAGTTTTTATGCTCTTAATGTTATGCCAAGCTCACGCTCAAGAGTCTTAAGAATTTTCTTAACAGCGGTGTCTGCTTCCTCGTCATTGAGAGTTTTATCACTCGCGCGAAGGGAAACTGAGAAGGAAACGCTCTTTTTGCCCTCGCCTACCTGTGCGCCACGATAAATATCGAATAGCTTAACAGCTTCAAGCAATTTAACACCTGACTTTTTAATAGTTGACTCAATTGTGCCAACCTCAAGTGATTCATCACATACAAATGAGAAGTCGCGAGTTAGTGCTGGGAACTTTGGAAGTGGCTTATATTTAGCCTCTGATGTGTGGCAATTAAACATAGCCTCGAAATCAAGAGTTGCTGCATATACTCTCTTTGTAAATGAGTAATTTTTAGCAACAAGTGGATGGATTTCGCCAAAAACACCGAGACACGTGTCGTTATTTGCATATATTTTTGCGCATCTACCTGGGTGGAAGCTTGGGTCATTTTCTTCAGCCTTAACGTAGAATTCTGTAATTCCACAAGCATTAAATAGTCCCTCAATTACGCCCTTTAAATCGTAGAAGTCAACTGTGCCATACATACCAAGGGAAATTTCCTTTGGCTCCTCTGGCAATTTTGTTTTGTCCTCGTTTGGAATATAAATTGTTGCAACCTCGTAAAGAGATGCATCCTCATTTTTAAGGTTTTGGTTCTTTGCAAGTACCTCAAGCATTGATGGGAGTGAGCTTGTACGCATTACGCTTGTGTCCTCACCAAGTGGGTTAGAAATTACAACTGAATTTCTTCTTGCATCTTTTTCTGGTAGGTTGATTTTGTCGTAATACTTAGGGCTTATAAATGAAAAAGTATTAATTTCATAAAGTCCCATTGCGCAAAGTGTGTCCTTAATCTTTACGTCATATGCTTGACGTGGTGTTCTTTCACCTTGGGTAAGAGATGCAACTACGTTTGTTGTTTCAATTTCATTGTAGCCATAAATCCTTGCAATTTCCTCGGCTATGTCCTGCATACCCTCAACGTCATCACGATATGATGGCACATAAACTGTATCATTCTCAACCTTAAATGTAAGTGAGGTTAAAATTCTTACCATTTCTTCCTTTGAAATGTTAGTTCCAAGGAATGCATTAATCTTGTCTGCGTTTAGTGGGATTTGACGAATTGCCTTAGGATTTGGGTAAACGTCAATTATTCCGTCAACCACATCACCAGCTGAAAGCAACTCAACAAGCTCGCAAGCGCGCTCAATTGCTGGGATTACTGTTTCCTCGTCAAGGCATTTTTCAAATCTTGCGCTTGACTCAGTTCTCATACCGAGTGCGCGTGAGGTAACACGTACGCTTGGTCCGTCAAAGTTTGCACTTTCAAATACAACTGTTTTTGTGTCTTCAGTAATTTCACTATTAGCGCCACCCATAACACCAGCGAGTGCCACTGCTTTTTTCTCGTCTGAGATTACAAGCATACCACTCTTTAATGTATGGTCGATATCATCAAGGGACTTAAAGGACTCATTTTCCCCTGCCTCTCTTACGATAATATGTGAGCCATCAAGGCACTTATAATCAAATGCGTGCATTGGCTGACCATATTCAAGCATTACATAGTTTGTTATATCTACTATATTATTAATTGGGCGCACACCTGAAGCGCGTAGGCGCATTCTTAACCAAAGTGGTGATGGCTCAATTTTAATATTCTTAACTACTCTTGCCGCATATCTTTTGCAAAGGCTTGACTCAATATCAACCTTAATATAGTTTTCAATTTTGTCGCCGTCACCTGTGCCCTTTACAGCTGGAGCTTTAATTGAAAGCTCCTTGTCAAAGGATGCTGCGCTTTCACGTGCAAGACCGATAACAGATAAGCAGTCAGGACGGTTAGGTGTGATTTCAAATTCAACCACGTCATCAGAAAGCATAAGCGCTTCCTTTATATCCATACCAAGAGTAAAGTCCTTAGACTCTGCTACCTCGTTTAAAATAAAGATGCCGTTTTCAATAGCCGTTGGCATATCATGTGTGGTTAAGCCAAGCTCGGCAATTGAGCAAAGCATACCATTTGATTCAACTCCACGTAGCTTGCCTGCCTTAATTGTAATATCGCCTGGTAATTTTGCTGGAGCCTTAGCAACTGGAACTATCGCACCCTCAAATACGTTTTGTGCGCCTGTTACAATTTGAATATCCTCGCCCTGTCCAACATCAAGCATACAAATTTGAAGGTGGTCAGAGTTTTCGTGCTTTGTAATTTTTGTGATTTTACCAACTACTACATTTTCAATATCTGAACCCAAAACCTCAAAGCCCTCTACCTTAGAGCCTGTGTCGGTCATTCTATCGCAGTAGTCCTTGTTATTTACCTCTGTTACGTTTACGTAATCAGTTAACCATTTTCTCGATAAATTCATTTTCTCTTCCCCCTTCCTTAGAATTGCTTTAAGAACTTAATGTTGTTCTCGTAAAGAAGACGCATATCGTCAATGCCGTATTGGCACATTGTAATTCTTTCAATACCCATACCGAAAGCAAAGCCGCTATAAACCTCGGGGTCAATGCCGCAGGTTCTTAATACGTTTGGATGCACCATACCAGCACCGAGGATTTCAATCCAACCCTCACCCTTGCATAGACGACAGCCCTTGCCACCACATACGAAGCAAGAAACGTCAACCTCTGCACTTGGCTCAGTAAATGGGAAATGGTGTGGACGGAAACGAATTTTTGTCTTTTCGCCAAACATTGTCTTTGCAAATGTCTCAAGCATACCACGAAGGTTGCCCATTGTAATGCCCTTATCTACCACAAGACCCTCAAGCTGATGGAAAAGTGGTGAGTGAGAGCCATCAACCTCGTCAGAACGATAAACGCGACCAGGAGAGATAATTCTAATTGGTGGCTGTGTCTTTTCCATAACTCTTGCCTGTACAGGTGATGTTTGTGAACGGAGCAAGATATTGTCTGTTATATAGAATGTGTCCTGTGTATCTCTTGCAGGGTGATTTTCAGGAATATTAAGCGCTTGGAAGTTATAGTAGTCGTATTCTACCTCCGGACCCTCAGCTATACTAAAGCCCATACCGATAAAGATGTCCTCCATCTTTCTTTGCACCTGTGTAAGTGGGTGCAATTTACCGATTTTTTGCTCTTTTCCGTATGCTGTTACGTCAATTTTTTCCTTAACCAAGCTTTGCTTTAGCTCGTTTGCTTTTTTCTCTTCTGTAAGAGTAGCAATTTTCTCCTCAATCTCAGCTCTAACCTCGTTTGCAAGCTGACCCATAACTGGGCGTTCCTCTGGAGAAAGCTGTCCCATCATACGAAGCACAGAGGTAAGCTCACCCTTTTTGCCGAGGTACTTAATTCTTAATTCCTCAATGTTGCAGTTTTCAGCTGATAAAGCCTCAAATGCTTCCTTTTTGATTCTTTGTAAGGTTTCTTTCATTTTAAAATCTCCTATTTTGGATTTTTCTACATTATTATTATTTAAGGGGTGAAAAATAAAAAACGCCCCTTTGCAAAATGCAAGGGACGAACAAAAGTCCGCGGTACCACCCAAATTCCGTCAAAACGGCTCCTTTAGAAGCAATTACTTCCTTGGTCTATAACGGGACCCACCGAGCTTTCCTACTGTATTTTCAGAAAACCTGCTCCGAAGGGAAATGCACCTTGTCCTACCAATAAGCGCCTCTCAGCCTGTGTGCGCCCTCTCTGTGAATGGAAATTGAACAAATGCCAGCTTCATCATAGCATTTCAAGTCAAAAACCGACTTACATTCGGTATTGTATCATAATTTCATCATAAAAGCAAGATTATTTTACTATTTTTTCAATTATTTTTTGAATCGTCTTCATATAGTTTTCACATTAATAGTATAAAATAGTATCGTAAACGCAAATACCCATTTTACATTATTTAAGATTGATACGAGGAAAAATGTCAAATTTTATATTTAATGATGGTTTTAATAATAAAGATAGTGAGCCTATTATAATTACTAAGGTTCAAAAGAAGCAACCAAGCATTTCTCTTTATGTTTGCACAGGCATAATTGTTATAGCTTGTCTAATTCTTGCCGGCTCAATTATCTTTGGAATTTTAAATAAAGATGCCAACACTGCTGAAATCAAGGTTACTGTTGGTGAGGCTGACAACGTAATTTCTACAAAATCCCCTACATCTACACTTGCAAATGAAGGCGAGAGCCGTGTTGAGGTGATTACAAGAATCAAGGACTCAGTTGTTGATATTTCAACTGTGGCAGGCTCAAGTGGTAGCGGTGTTATCGTTGGCGAGTTTACCGATGATGACGGCAAAAGTGGTTACTTAGTTATTACAAACGCACACGTAATACAAGGAACAAATGCAAATATGTACGTAACTTCATATGTTACACTTACAGATGGTACAAAATATCAAACTAAGGTTTGTGGCTTTGATAATCAAAGCGATATTGCTGTTTTAAAGATTTACGAGGGAACAAGAAAGCTAATTTGTGCTACTTGGGCAAACGAAGAAACCACCCTTCAGGTTGGCGAGGATGTTATTGTAATTGGCAATCCTCTTGGTGTTCTCGGTGGCTCTGTAACCAATGGTTACTTAAGCGCACTTGATCGTGAAATTAAGGTTGATGGCAATAAAATGAACCTTCTTCAAACTGATGCAGCTGTTAACCCTGGTAACTCAGGTGGTGGCCTTTTCAATATGAAGGGTGAGCTTATCGGTATTGTAAATGCAAAAATCGCTAAGGAAGAGGTTGAGGGAATTGGCTTTGCTATCCCTTATGATGATGCATATAAAGCATTTTTAGACCTTTCCACATATGGCTATATCACTGGCAGACCTACAATTGGTGCAATTTTTGGCACAGACTTCTATGGTCAAATTGTAGTTGTATCCGCCGATGTTAAATCAGAGCTTAGTGAAAACGATATTATAAGAGGCATTAAGACAAGTGATATGAGCTCATTTAAAAATGTTACCGCCTCTGAATTTGAGGAATTCCTTTCAAATTTGGAAATTGGCGATACATTCCAGCTAAGCATTATTCGCCGTGGCGCTCATAGAACGCTTACTATTACAGCTTACGAATATACAAAATAGTCCCAATCTCTCTCCAAAATGGCTATCCGAGCGTTTTTCGCTCGGGTGCAAATAGCCACAAGGAATTTTAATAAAGTCCCAATCTCTCTCCAAAAACTGGCTCCCAAGCGGATTTGTCCGCTTGGATTACCGAGCCAAATTGCCAAATACGGCACGGAGAATTTTAAATAAGACTATATCTACTCTCCTTCAAAACACCGAGAACGCACTTTCCTTTAAATGGAGTGCGTTCTTGGTTTTTTAGCCTTTTATATAAAAATAAACATATTGCATTTTATTTTAGATTATGTTAGAATAAAAGTTGAGGTGATTAAAATGTACAATATCTTAATTGTTGACGATGAGGAAATGATAAGAAAGCTCATCCGCAAATATGCCGAATTTGATGGTCATAAGGTAACCGAGGCAACAGATGGCATGGACGCTGTGATTAAATTTCAAAGAGATACCTTTGATATTGTAATTATGGACATTATGATGCCTGAGCTTGATGGCTTTTCTGCAAGTCGTAAAATTAGAGAGACAAGCCAAGTGCCTATTATTATGCTTTCCGCCCGTGGCGAGGAATATGATAAGATAAATGGCTTTGAAATTGGCATTGATGACTATGTTGTAAAGCCTTTTTCTCCTAAGGAGCTTATGCTAAGAATTGAGGCTATTATGAAAAGGTCCAAGGCTCAAGTGAAAAAGGAAGAGAGCAAAAACGAGATTATCTCTCTTGCAAACGGTGGCTTAGTTGCCGATTTAACTGCGAGAATTGTTTATATTGATGGTGAAAGAATTGATATGTCACCAAAGGAATATGAGCTATTTTTCTATATGCTAAAGAATAAAAACATTGCTCTTTCTCGTGACAAGCTACTTTCTGATGTTTGGGGCTATGATTTCTTTGGCGATGACAGAACTCTTGATACACACATTAAAATTTTAAGAAAAACTCTTGGTAAGTATAGCGATTTTATCGTTACCATACGTGGTATGGGCTACCGCTTTGAGGAAAAATGAGTATAACTAAAAAAAGAAAGCGCTTACCAATTGCGCTACAAATTTTCTTTTCACTCCTTGCCCTTAGTGGTATCTTAATTGTATTTATTTGGGGCTTTCAAATGCTATTTTTAAGGGTGACCTTTAGGCTGGTTGTAAATTCCTCAACTGAAAGGATTTCAAACCAAATTAGTGAGCATATTGATGACCCAGAGTTTGAGAACTATCTATATAGCATTTCTGGTGAGTATAGAGATGTTTCTATTGCAGTTTTTAAGGTTGAAGACGAGCATCTTTCTGAAATTTTTTCCGATGACCTTGCATTTGAGGACAGAAGTGAAAACCAACAGCTTTTAAGTAGCTGGCTTGCAAAGGCAAACGAATCAGATGAAAAGCTTTATAAGCACGTAAGCAATGGTGAGCTTTTACACGTAAAGCTTGCAGGTAGGGACCATATGGGTGAGCACAATCATATGATAGCCTTGAAAACATCGGTTGAGCCACCTGCTCTTACAAAATTCGCTTTTAGCCTACTTATTCTTTTAATTTCCGTGGTTGCTCTTATTATTTCTATTGTTCTTTCTTGGATTATTTCAAGAAGAATTTCAGCGCCTATTTCACGCATGAGCAACAAGGCAAAGAACCTATCTCTTTATGACTACGATGTTAAGTTTGACGAAAAGGGTGCAAAGGAAATTGAGGAGCTTTCCGAGGCGTTAAACTCTTCTACTGCGGAGCTAAAAAAGCTAAGTACGACCCAAAAGGAGCTTATTGCTAACATTTCGCACGATTTAAGAACTCCTCTTACTATGATTTCTGGGTATAGCGAGGTTATGCGTGACTTTCCTGATGAAAATACCCCTGAAAATATGCAGGTTATTATTGATGAGACTGCAAGGCTTAATTCTCTTGTTAATGACCTACTTACCGTTTCTAAGCTTCAGTCTGGCACGCAAACGATGAACCCAAAGGAAA
Source organism: Eubacteriales bacterium (assembly GCA_045596585.1). Taxonomy (GTDB): domain Bacteria; phylum Bacillota; class Clostridia; order Oscillospirales; family CAG-272; genus RGIG2000. The sequence continues at coordinate 1,060 of JAZOCP010000051.1, read as the reverse complement.
TTTCCTTAACTAAGTCAATTCTTGATACTGTAAAAAGGTATGAAAAGCTACTTGAGCATAAGGAATATAAAATTCTCTTTGAGTATGACTGTGAGGTATTTGTAATTGCTGACGAAACAAGATTGCTTCAGGTTGTTTATAACCTTATAAATAATGCAATTAACTACACAGGTGAGGACAAAACCGTAACCGTCAAGCAAGAGGTTAAGGGCAACGTTGTTAGAATTTCCGTTATTGACACGGGTGAGGGTATAAGTGAGGAAAATTTACCACTTATATGGGATAGATACTATAAGGTTGACAAGGTCCACAAGCGTGCAATTTTGGGCACAGGTCTTGGTCTATCTATTGTAAAGAATATTCTTCTCCTTCACGACTCGCGCTTTGGTGTTTCAAGTGAGGTTGGTAAGGGCTCAATCTTCTGGTTTGAGTTCAAAATTGAGAAAAAGCAAGATAACGAATAACAAAGGCTCCCTCTGTCGAGGTGCCCCTTGCGGGTATGCCTTGTGCGGAGCTGTTTCACTTGTGAAACTGAGGGAGAGATTATGAAGGCTTATAACAAAGCAAATATACCACTTGCCAAGGAGCTACGTAAAAGCATGACACGTCACGAAAAGCATCTTTGGTACGATTTTTTGAAAAATTACCCCGTTCGATTTCAAAGGCAAAAGCCTTTGGGCAATTTTATTGCCGATTTTTACTGTGCCAAGGCAAAGCTCGTAGTTGAATTAGACGGAAGTGGACATTATACCGAAATGCAAATAATTAAAGACGAAGAAAGAACGAACGAGCTTGAAAAGCTCAATATATCTGTAGTTAGAATTCCAAACGCTGAGATTGACAGAAACTTTAAGGGTGTTTGTATTTATCTTGATAGATTAATAAAGAGCACTCTCCCTCCGTCAACTTCGTTGACACCTCCCTCGACAGATGGAGGCTGTAAAGGGTGACAAGGTCCACAAGCGTGCAATTTTGGGCACAGGTCTTGGTCTATCTATTGTAAAGAATATTCTTCTCCTTCACGACTCGCGCTTTGGTGTTTCAAGTGAGGTTGGTAAGG
>JAZOCP010000050.1:0-3263 GCA_045596585.1 Eubacteriales bacterium | reverse complement strand
CAATCATGGCAAAATACTTTGAAAACGAGGGCGAAAAGGTTGGCTATGACTTTGTAGGCGACGGCAGCGGTGCAAACGAAACAGGTACAACCGGCACAGGCAAGTTCGTTGTTGCAACAAACTGCCCATTTTCACCATTTGAATACGTTGAAAACGGTAAGATTTACGGTGTTGATATGGAAATCGCGGCTGGTTATGCAGAAAAGCACAATTTAGAGCTTGTTATTAAGAACATAGATTTCGATGCAATTCTTCCAGCTCTTGATGCAGGCTATGCTGATATCGGTATGGCAGGTATGACAGTAACTGAGGATCGTGCAGGCTATCTCTTTACAGAAAAGTACTACAATGCATCACTTAACATTATAGTAGCTGCTGACAACACAGACTTTGATAACTGCACAACAGCTGCAGATGTAGAGACAGTTTTAGCTTCACTCAGCGGTAAGAAAATCGGTTACCAAACAGGTACAACATCTGTTGACTATGTAGCAGGATACGAAAACATCGAGGGCAAGGGCTACGATACAGCTGCTCTTGCTGCATATGATGTTATCAATGGCAACATTTACGCAGTAGTTGTTGACAACGCACCAGCTGCAGCAATTGTTGCTTCATACAATAAATAATTAACGATAATTTCCCGTGATGTAATGTTACGGGAAATTAATTATGTAATGCTAAGATGGGTAAAACCCCAGCTTAAAACAAAGGAGAAATAATGAACTGGTCGGTAAAATGGGATATTTTTGTAGAAAAAATATCTTACAATGGTTTTGATAATGAATTTGTCAAAATGCTTGGTAATGGCCTTTGGATTACCGTTAAAATAGCCGTTCTTGGCTTAATAATTGGTATTGTAATAGGTACGCTTATTGCCACGGTTAAGGTTGCACCGAAGTATAAGCTGATAATAAAAGTACTAGACAAAATCTGTACAGTTTATACTGCGTTTTTCCGTGGTACACCTATTATGGTTCAGTTGCTTCTTGCTTATTATGTATTACTTCCTATGATGGGAGTAAAGGGCGTAAATCCAGAAATCGTAGGTATATTAACCTTTGGACTTAATTCTGGTGCTTACGTTTCAGAAATCATGCGTGGTGGTATTTCCTCAGTAGATAAGGGACAATTCGAGGCGGCAAGAGCAGTAGGACTTAGCTATGGCTCAGCTATGCTAAGAATAGTAATTCCACAGGCAATAAAGAATATTTTGCCAACACTTGGCAATGAGTTTATAACTCTTATAAAGGAAACCTCGGTTTTGAGCTTTATAACAGTTACAGACCTTTTCTATGCGTTAAGGACAATAGCAACAGCCAACCAAAACTACGAGTTTGTAATTCCATACACAGTGCTTGGTATAATTTACATTGTTCTTGTTCTCATAATAACATTACTCGTTCGCTTAATTGAAAGAATATTTGCAAGGAGCGATAGAAAAAATGATGATATCAAGAAGGCAAGGAAGGTGAAATCATGAACGAGGCTATTTTAACACAAGAAAATGAGGAAGTAGTTTTAGATGTTCGTGGCTTGACCAAGGCCTTTGGTAACAACCATGTTTTAAATGGCGTAAATTTAACCGTACATAAGGGTGAGGTTATTGTTATTCTCGGCCCATCTGGATGTGGCAAAAGTACATTTTTAAGATGCCTTAATTGTCTTGAGGACCCAAGTAGCGGCTCTATCATTTTTGACGGAGAAAATTTAGCTGATTTTAAGGTTAACATAAACAAGCATCGTCAAAAAATCGGAATGGTGTTCCAGCAGTTTAACCTTTTTAACAATAAAACAGTTCTTCAAAATATTATGCTCGCGCCTTATCTTCTAAAAGCTAAGGAAGAAAAGAGAGCTGACAGGAAAAGAATTGCAGAGCTAAAAAGGGAGCTTAAAAAAGAAATAGAGTGTGGCCACAAAAAGAAGGCTGGCTTTATAAGTGACGAAATTACTTTTATTAAAAAAAGAAGCTATAAAAACGAATGTAAGGAAAAAGCATTTGAGCTTCTTCGCCGTATAGGCCTTGAGGACAAGGCAAACATGTACCCATCAACCTTATCAGGCGGACAAAAGCAAAGGGTTGCAATAGTTAGAGCCCTTGCAATGAATCCAAAGGTTATGCTTTTTGACGAGCCAACCTCGGCACTCGACCCAGAGATGGTAGGCGAGGTGTTAAACCTTATTAAAGAGGTTGCAAACGAGGGTATGACAATGGTTATCGTTACCCACGAAATGGGCTTTGCACGCGAGGTTGGCACACGCGTTATATTCATGGACGAGGGAGTTATCGCTGAACAGGGTACCCCAAGTGAGGTGTTTGATAATCCTCAAAATCCAAGAACAAAGCAATTTTTAAACGCAGTATTATAAAACAAAAAGCCACTCATTTGAGTGGCTTTTTAAATTAAAAAAGGGCTACATAGTAGCCCCTTAATAAACGAATTATTCCTCGTCCTTGTTGTCTTCCTTGTTGTCTTTTTTGTCTTCAGTAACCTTGTCAACAACAGTGTTAACAGCGTTTGTTGTTGTGTCAACAACCTTACCAAAAGCATTGCCAACCTTGCCAGCGGCATTTGTAAATGCGTTGTTAGGAACATTAGCAGCTTGAACAGCCTCGTCCTTAATTACGCCAACAAACTTAAGGATTGAAACAACGATACCACCTGTTAGGTAAAGGCCAACAAGTGAACCAACACCACCGCAAATTCCACCTACAATTTCAGCCACGTTACCAAGACCACAAAGAATTAGAATTACGGCAGGAGCAGCAAGAACAATACTAGCAACAATACCAATAATTACATAAACTACAAGCTTAATAACAAATGGCTTTGTTACCTTCTTCTCAAGCTGAAGCGCGCGTGGGTAAAGAAACTTTAAAAATCCCATGTTAAATCCTCCTTTAAGAATTGATTTGTTAAGACACCTTAACAAAATAATTATAGCAAAATATGTTCATTAAATCAACTATTTAATGAAAAAAATTACATATTTTGTAAAAATAGTATTTATTGACAATAAATAAATATCGTGATATACTAAAAACAGTCAAATTTTTATTCTGGAGAGTAATATGATAACAGTAAAACCATTTAGCGCATTAAGACCAAGAAACGATTTAATAGATAAGTGTGCCGCACTTCCATATGATGTTATGTCAAGTGATGAGGCAAGAGATATGGTAAAGGGTAACCCTTACTCATTTTTACGTGTTGACCGTGCAGAAATCAACCTTGAAAAGGGTGTTGATATATATAGCGACT
>JAZOCP010000049.1:0-3035 GCA_045596585.1 Eubacteriales bacterium | reverse complement strand
TTCTTACAATGCCAAGGTCATCAAAATCCGTATCATTTGCATTTGCAAAAACATAATTAATATATTTTGCTTGATGAGGAAGTGTCATCTGAGTCATATTGCCTGTGAACACAAGAGTCTTTGGTGATGTTTCTGTACCCACGCCCTCAAATGGTCTCATAGTTACCATTACTGTAAAGCTTTCAGGGAATACTAAAACATTATTTAAGCTTGTGCAATTTCTAAATACTGTTGCATTTGACCAAGTATCGTTTGAATATATATGACCTGTAAATGTTGTTAGAGAGGTTGGCATATAATAAATTTCTGGCTTTTCTGGTAAAACAAGCTTAGATACATCTACCTTGCCATCAACTAAGCATTGATTAACTGTAAATCTTTCTTGTACAAAGTACATTTTTTTAGAGTCACAGAATGAACCTTGACCACCACCATTACTTGATAACCTTTGAATTGAGTTTGGCATATAGAAGGCTGTTAGGTTATCACAGCTTGCAAATGCGCGGTTGTTAACCTCAACCATACCCTCAGGTAGGCAAACAGCAACAAGGTTATCCATATCTCTAAAGTGACCGCAGTTGTTAAGAGTTAATGTACCTGTTATCTTTCCAAAATCAATAAGCTTAACATTGCTCATATATGAGAAGCCTTGTTGACCTACATAGTTAAACGTAGATGGGAATTCAATATATTCAATAGCATCACACTCTGTAAATGCAAATGAACCAACAGAGGTATTACCCTCTGGAATAATCATAATACCATTTTCGATGAGTCCGTCTAATTGCTTGAGCTTAAAGCAATTTTGGAAGGAATAATTGCCAAGACCAATTGTTGCATTTTTTGTACCTGTTACTGTTTCAAGCTTTTTGCAATTACAAAACGTTTGATTACCTAAGCTTGTAAAGGTTGCTTCAGGCAACTTAACATTAGTAAACGCTACGGTTGCAAATGCGTTTATTGCTGTACTAACAAGCTTTGTATTCGACAAATCAAGTGTTTGTCCGTCAAAAAGCTTTGGACAACCATTAAATGATTGGCTACCTACACTTGTTAGCTCAGTTAATTCTTCAAGATTAACAAATCTAAGGTTTGAGCAGCTTTTAAAGTCCTCTCCACCAAAGGTGGTTGTTCCTAAAGGAACGAATACATACTCAAGATTAGAAGCGCTTGTAAAGGTTTTTGAAAAATAGGTAACCTTATTTCCTACGCGTTGTCCCCTTGAAATTGTAACATCATAAAGGTTTAAAACAACAAAAGATGAGTTACCATAATCTGTTCCATTTACTGTGATTTTCATTGAGCCAAGCTGATCACCGCCACTCCATCCATTATAGCGGTCAACTGCCTCATCATTTGCTGCAATGTGTGCATAGGTTTTAGCACCTGTGTCGGCATCTGTTGATGTAATATACCAAAGAAGTGGGTTGCCCTCTGTGTCATAGAGTGCACAAACTGTACCATCAGACAATGTAACTGTTTTTCCATTGTTATCTGGCTCAGCTGCAAATGCTGTTATTGTAAACAAGCATGCAAGCACAGCCATTATGGAAAGTGCCAAAATTAATTTCTTTTTCATAAGTTTCTCCTTATAAATATTTTTCGCGTTATCACAAGTATAATATCATATTATAAAAATATTGTCAAGTCGCAAGCGTATAAATAAAGTGCACCCTCTTTGTAAAAGGTGCACAAAAATATTAAAATGGTTTTTAAAAAATCACGAGGGTGTGTTTTTTTATTTGGTAAATTTTCACAAAAAACTTTTTTTGTTAATTTTATGTGAATTTTTTCGATTTTTAACTAAATCGACTATTATTTCGCTATTTTGCACTATTTTCAAGCTCTAAAATCGTAGTAAGCGTTGCCCTTGGGTTATTGGTAGTAACAAGCTTAGCGCCATAATTTATGCACTGCTCTAATTTTGCAATTTGGGTAACGCTTGCCCCCACCCAAGGCTCAATGCCCTTTGAAATTAGATAATCAAAATTCTCCTTTTTGTCTATTTCAAAAATGCAAGCGCAATATAAATATTCATCTGGGTTTATTGTTTTATTTGAAAGCTCCCAGTATGGGTAAAAGCCATGTAGCATATATTTTTTGCCATACTTTTTGTAAACATACTCAAGCACCCAGCCATCAAAGCTGTTTATTAAAATTCTTTCTCCCATGTTATATTTTTCAACAAGAGAAATGGTCTTTTCTATACACGTCTGTGCCCTTTTTTCGTTTTCTTGGCTATAATATTCCTTGATTTCTATGTTTACAGTTAGCTCCTTGTCCTTGACCCATAAAAGAAACTCCTCAAAGGTTGGGACAGTCTCGGGGCAAAGATAATTACCCGCGTTTAATTCCTTTATTTCATCAAAGGTTAAATCCTTTACCTCGCCCTTGCCATTTGTTGTACGGTCAACGCGTGAGTCGTGCATTATAATAAGCTCCTCGTCCTTGGTTAACCTTAAATCGAGCTCTATCATATCTGCCCCTGCCTCGTATGCACCCACAAAGGCTGTCATAGTATTTTCAAAATAGTTGTAGGAATCCCCCCTGTGGCCAGCCACGGACATTTTTCTTTTATGATTTATCATAAATTCTCCTTGTAATTAAAGATTACCGTTTCCTCTATGAGCTTATTAATTAGCTCGCTTGTGTCTATATTTAAGAGCTCTTTTTCTTCACCCTTTGCTTGTGCAATAGCTATGCCACACACCTGTCCAATTACACTAACAATTGGCATAATTCTAATAGATGCCTGTGCCTCGTGGTCACACGAGATGCACCTACCTGCCACAAGCACGTTTTTTGCGCCTCTTGGCACAAGTGCACGATATGGCACACCAAAATACTCACCCTCACCGAAGTAGTAGTGAGATGTGCCCTCTCCTTCTGGGTTATGTATATCAATATCATAGTTAGATAGCGCTATTGTGTCCTTAAAAATTCTCTTTTCACGTGCATCTTTTCCTGTTAAGATATATTCGCCAAGCACCCGTCTTGACTCCCTTACCCCAATTTGCGCACCTGTCTGTAAAAGC
>JAZOCP010000048.1:0-4080 GCA_045596585.1 Eubacteriales bacterium | reverse complement strand
ATCGCTGGCGCTCCAGGATGACAAAAAAATCGACCTTAATTCTTGGTTTAGAAACAAATAAAAAGAGCCACAGGGTGGCTCTTTTTTATTATTCCTCGTCATTTTTTACAGGGAGAGTTTTGTAAGAAATTGCAAGTGCCTTGCTTTCTTCTGTTACAGCACCCATATAGGAAACTGTCTCGCCATTGTTTACATATGCATTGCAGTAAATTAGCACTTCATACTGTGCTTCATTTAAGCCTGTCATTTTTAAACAATATTTATCAAGCTTATCATACTTAATTTCTGAGAAGTCAGTAATTACTGATTTATCAATAACTGAAGTGCCATCAAGGTTAACTATATCGCCTGTATCTCCCTCACTATATGCGCCAACGATAAAGCCATAGTTAAGTGTTTTTCCTGTTGTTTCTTCATATATCGCTATATTTGACTTATAAATCTTAATATCGTAGCTAAATGCTGAGCCATCATCTGCCTTTGCGTAGCCAAGGTCGTTAAAGAGTGGACCGCAGATTGTATCTACTACAAAGCTCTCTTGGCATCTTTGGCATGTGCTTGCATGTACAAAGTCTGATGTGTATTCCTCACCTAAGAATTTAGCCTCTACCTCGCCCTTGTTGTGCACATCGTTATAGAATGCTGTGCATTTATTATAACCATAAACCATATATCTTGCAGGTGCGCTAGTTGTTCCTATTACAAGGGTACCGTCTTCAACTGCCTTTTCGTATTCCGCTTGTGTTAGTAATGTCATTGAAGCAAAGAAGCCATTTAACATAGCACCGTCTGTGCCACCTGTTTTTGCCTTATTGATAATTGCTTCAGCGGCGGTCTTGTTTCCAGAATAGAACACTACAAGATGTGGTGATATTACTTTCAAGTCGTTGGCATTATTTGTATCGGTCCAGTTGAAAATATTATTTCTTAGCTTCTCTGCAGTAAATGTATCAGAAAGATATAAATATTTAATATTTCTACCACTAAGCGGTGGTTGTCCTGCGTTTCCAGCGTCGAAGTTATTAAAGCTTGCACCTAAGTTTACAGTTGTAAGCGTTGATGCACCAAATGCGCCTTGAGCTATGCTTGTAACTGTATTAGGCAATGTAATTTCTGTTATTTTTGTTCCAGAAAATGTATTTGCATATATGTGTGTTACTTGGCAAGCAGGGTCAAAGGTCACCTCTGTAAGAGAACTACAGTCAGTCCAACAGTCAGAGCCAATTTTTGTAACGCTTGCTGGTATATGAATCTGTGTCAAGGCTGTGCAAGTATGAAATACGGAGCTTCCTATTGTTATCAAGGTGCTTGGTAGCTTAACTGATGTTATTGCTGTGTTTGCAAATACACTATAGTCTATTTCGGTAACGCCCTCAGGAATAACTATATCTCCCGTCAAGCCTGAGCCATAGAACGCAATATGGTCGATAAATGTAAGTTGGCTGTTTTCAGCAAAGGTAATGGTTTTAAGGGTTGTTACTCCCCTTGCCATTTCGTATCCAATTTCTGTTACGTTAGCAGGGAAATGAATGGATGTAATTGAAGTGCCAACAAACGCAAGCGCGCCAATTTTCGTAACTGTTTCAGGAATTGTGTACGATGTCATGCTTGAGCAGTTTTTAAACATGCTAGTAGAAATAGTGGTAGGATTAGTAAGTGTAACGGAGGTTAAGCTTGTGCAACCTTCGAAAATTGAGCTACCAAACGTAGCGCCGTCACCTAAAATTGTTGCGCTTTGTAGATTTACACAATCTTTAAATACGGAGTTTCTGAAATGTGTAATTTGTGCAGGAATCGTAATCTCAGTAAAAGCACAGCCCACAAACGCATTGTCGTGTATTTGTGTTGCCTCTGCAAAGTCGACAAATTCAAGTGAGGTCCAATTCTTGAACATGTCATTAGGAACTGCACTAACCTTAGCAGGCATATAGAAGTGAGTAACCTTTGTGTAAGGATTGTTTCCATCACCTGATAATCTTGTAATATACTTTGTTTTTACAGGGGATTTTGATTCATCCAACGAGTGAACCACTGTGTTTCTTAAGTCAATTTTAACAATGTTTGACTTGTCAAACTCAACTGTTCTTTCAACGTCGGCATAAAACTTGTTCGCCATTGAAATACCAGGGTTCCAATAGTCGGTGCTGCTTACGGTGTAAACGGTTGTATATTCCGTTTCGCCCTCGAGCATAACCTTAAACTCAATGGATTGGAATTCGTCAGTTGCGCTAACTGCTACTGCAAACAAGCAAACAAATATTAAGGCAAGAGTAAGAGTTAGTAAAATTTTCTTTTTCATAATTTTTCTCCTTTTGATAAGTATTTGACATTTATACAATTATATGATACAATAACTATATAGTGATTTATAGATTAATTTAACGCAAAATTAGTATTATTTGACGCATTGGAGAAAAATATGAAAACTGTTTCATACTATTTAAATCCTAAAAATGAGCGATATGACTATTTAGACTTAAATTTCGGCAGTAGGCAGGACACCTCATCCCCACTTATTCTTAACTGCGCTGGCTACGTAAATGCAAACTATGACCACACAAACATAAACCCTGCGGGCAGGCTTGACTATTACCTTATTTACTTAGTTTCCGGCAAAATTAAGTTCTATATTGACGGGGATGAAATATCAGTTTCCCCCGGCTCTCTTTTGGTGTACCCACCAAATAAGCCCTATAAGTATTCCTGTGATGCAAGTGGCGAAAATGTGCAGTTTTTCTGGGTGCATTTTACAGGCAGTGAGGTAACTAAGCATCTTGAAAAATATGGTATTTCGCTTTTTCCAGTGGTGCATAAAATAATTATTAATAACCACATTGATGCGCGCTTTAAATCAATTTTTGATGCGTTTGCTATAAATGACGAGTTTAGAAATGATGAGCTTAGTGCACATTTATCTCGCTTGCTTATAGAAATTGGTAGGGTTTTATCCGTCAAGGGAAATGGAAGTGGAAGACTACATAAATCGGTGCGTTACATCAATGAGCATTTTAGTGAACAAATTAAAATTACTACCCTTGCTGAAATGGAAAATATGTGCATGACAACCTACAATCTACACTTTAAAAGGTATATGGGCACAACTCCTACGAAATACATAATAAGGTTACGTATGCAGTTGGCGGTTGAATTACTTTTAAACAGTGAGCTTTCGATAGGGGAAATTGCATCACGCTGTGGCTACAACGACTATAACCTGTTTACAAAGCTGTTTAGAGGTGAGCTTGGCGTGGCGCCAACGAAATACAGAAAGGACTTAAAGCAAAAATAAAAAAGCACCCAAACGGGTGCTTTTTCTATATCGTTGCGCTACCACCGTGACCAGGGTAAATTTTTACGCCCTCATAGGTGTATAGCTTGCGTAGGGATGATGCCATATCGCTTGGGCTTGCGTACTTTAAATCAACTCGTCCATAGCCATTTGCAAACAAAACATCACCTGTGAACATTATCTTTTCGTCCTCGTTATAAAGGCACATACAGCCACTTGTGTGTCCAGGTGCTAAAATCACCTCAAAATCGACACGTCCCCCACTGTTTTCTAAAGAAATAGTATCGCCATCCTTTAATAGCTGATAGCCTATGTCGTAGGAATTACGAAGCCCAAAAAACAAAGAGAGGTTACCCTCGGGGTCACGTATTAGCTCTATTTCATTTTCGTGGCAAAGCACCCTTGCACTCGGGAAAGCCTTTTGATAGTCGCCTATATAGTTTATATGGTCATAGTGTCCGTGCGTAAGGACTAAATAGTCAACTATTAAGCTATTTTTCTCTACGTATTTTTTCACCTCGTCAGCTGTCACACCAAAGTCAATTATCATCGCGTGACCTGTATCAGTTGAATATACATAGGTGTTGGAGTCAAGTAAGCCTCCGTCAAATATTTTTATCATATCTAATCCTCTTTATAAAGCTCGTCGTTTTCCCAATTTATAGGATTTTCCCAAATGTATTTTACCACTTGGTCATAGTCACTTCTGTTCCTTATTACGTGGTCGTAATAGGAGCGCTGAAACAGCTTTGTGCCCTTTTTGTCCATCAAATCATTAATTTGCTTTGTTG
>JAZOCP010000047.1:0-15557 GCA_045596585.1 Eubacteriales bacterium | reverse complement strand
CTTAAAAATCTTATCGTATGAGCTTTTTAGACAGTTTAGAGTTTTTCCACGCACTGGAATAATTGCTTGGAATTCAGCGTCTCTTGCAAGCTTACAGGATGTTAAGGCTGAGTCACCCTCAACTATATATAACTCGCGTTTTTGTGGATCCTTTGAACGACACGCAACAAACTTTTCTACTCTATTTGCGATATCATTAGAGGTGGAAAGCTTTTTCTTTATATCAAGTCTTGCAGTTTCTGCCTTTTCACGTGAGCGCTTATTTATAAGCACTTGGTTTGCAAAAAGCTCTGCATCTTGGCGATTTTCAATGAAGTAAATTTCGAGCTTGCGTCTTATAAATTCGCAAAGAGAATCCTCAATAAACTTATTAGTAATAGCCTTTTTTGTTTGGTTTTCATATGAGGTTTTGGTTGAAAAGCTATTTATAATAAGCACAAGGCAATCTTGAATATCACCAAAGGTGATTCTGCTCTCGTTTCTTGTATATTTATTGTTTGTTTTAAGATATTTATCAAGCTCATTTAAAAACGCACGCTTAACTGCCTTATCAGGTGAGCCACCATGCTCAAGAAAGCTTGAGTTATGATAATATTCAAGTGCGTTTATTGTGTTTGATACACAAAAGCATATTTGAGCATTAAGCTCATAATCTTCCTTGTCCTCACGGTCTCTACCCTTATCGCTCATCTCCCAAAAAACAGGAGCGGTAATTGTAGAATCACAGGTAAGCTCACTTAGATAATCGGAAATACCATTTTTATAAAGGAACTCTGTTTTTTCAAATCTACCCTTGCCTATTTCATACTTTAATATGAGCTTAAGTCCTGCGTTAACTATTGCCTGCTTGTGAAGAACATCGAAGAAATAGTCCTTTGGAATATTGGTGTCAGTAAACACCTCAAGATCAGGTCTCCAACGAGTTAATGTACCTGTACGTCTGTCCTTACCCTCAAGTGGAGTTGTAACAAGTGTAGATACAGGGTTGCCCTTTTTAAAGTGAATTTCTGAAACTGTATCGTTTTTAAATGAATAAACATCCATAAACTCGGAGGAATATTGAGTTGCACAAGCGCCAAGTCCATTAAGACCAAGTGAAAACTTATAAGCACCCTTTGCACTGTTGTTTTCATATTTTCCACCTGCATAAAGCTCACAATAAACAAGCTCCCAGTTGTATCTGCCTTCCTTTTGGTTAAAATCTAATGGAACGCCTCTGCCACGGTCATCAACCTCAAGCACACCATCTTGATAAACAGTTATAGTTATTTCCTTACCATATCCCTCACGAGCCTCATCAATAGAGTTTGAGAGAATCTCGAAAAATGAGTGTTGGCAGCCCTCAAGGCCCTCAGAGCCGAAAATTACGGCAGGTCTTTTTCTTACACGGTCAGCACCCTTGAGCGAGGAAATGCTTTGGTCTGTATATCCTTTTGCCATTTTTGTCCTCCGTTTACAGTAACTATACATTAATAATAATATTTTATCATATAAAAAAATTTTTTTCAAGTCCTTTATTGTCCCCTTTTTTTCTTGACAAGAAGTCAAGTTTTTTATATAATGATATTATGACAAATTTCGCAAAGGAGGATTGGATATGGGCTTTTTAAGACGACACAGAAAATTCATTATGTACACAATTTGTGGATGTCTTGCCACTCTTGTAAACTCGGTTTCGTATTGGCTTTTTACTGAAGTTTGGTATTTCAGCCAAATGGGTAATGGATTTAGAAGCCTTTTTGCTACCGCTATTGCATGGGCAATCAGTGTTATCTTTGCTTTTGTTACTAACAAAATTTTCGTTTTTAAGAGCAAGAGCTTTCGTCCAATGGTCTTATTTTCCGAGGCTACCTCTTTCATTTTAGCAAGGCTTGGAACGGGTATTTTGGACACAGTAATTATGACTCTTTGCGTAAGCTTTTTATTACCCCCCTCCATGCCATCCATTGTTGATGATATTTTAAAAATATGCTCCACAATGGTTGTAACAGTTATCAACTATTTCGTTTCTGAATTTTTAGTATTTAGAAAAAAGCACGCCTCTCATTTTGCTCGAATTTTAATGGCTGAGGGTGTTGAATATTTTGCTTGTGTTCCTCTTTCTAAATGCAAGGTGACAAAACCATATTTACTATTAAAGAACGGCATTGATAAAAACTCTAATGTCATTGTAATGCTCTTTCCTTACAGAACGAGGACAAAAACAGAAAATCTAACTGCTTACGCCTCAGTTAAGGATTATCATGCTTATGTTGAGGCTCTTTCTGACAAGCTCGAAAGATATATTTTAAGAAAGCATCCCACTGCACAGTTTAAGGTTTTTTCTGATCATTCACCTATTGATGAGGTACATGCAGCGTGCATAAGTGGTCTTGGCTTTATGGGTGACAATGGACTTTTAATTAATGAAAAGTACTCATCTTTTGTCTTTGTTGGTGAATGTATAACTACTCTTTCACCAAGACAGCTTGGACTTTCCTTTGCTGATGAAGAGGAGATGCGCACATGCCTCCACTGTGGTCTCTGTCAAAAATCATGTCCTGCTCAATGCATCGCAATAAATGAGAACGGAACAGATGCTTCAAATAAAGGAATTTGCCTTTCTGCTATTACTCAAAAGAAGGGTGAGCTTTCAAACGAGGAAGCTGACATGATGGTTAAAAATGGCTCTGTTTGGGGCTGTGACGTATGCCAAAATGTTTGTCCATATACCAAAAATGCAAAATATACCCCAATAAAATATTTTATTGACAGTGCAATTTCACGCTTAGATAGCAATACCCTTAAAAACATGTCAGCTGAGGAGTTTAATTCTCGACCATTTGCTTGGCGTGGTTATGACACAATCAGAAGAAATGTACATATTTGGGAAAAGGCAAAGAAAAAGGAACGCCAAGAAGCCGAGGAAAAATTAAACAGAATTGAAGCTGAAAAAAGAGTTGAATTTGAAATAACTCTTGAGGTTGATACACCTAAGGATCAAGAAGTTACCCCTACCCCATTGAAGCCTCTTGAGGAGCTTAAGCCATTAGAACAAATAACCAATTCTGAAAATGTTAGAATTGAAGAAAACTTACAAAAAAATGAGGTCATTGAAGCTATTGACGAGATAAGCTTAGAAAAAAATGAAGACGTTGAAGCTATTAGCGAAGTGACTCCAAAAGAGATTGAAATCGTTAAATTAAATGACGAGTCAAGCTTGCAAGAAATTGAAGCCGTTGAGTCTATTAACAAAGCAGAATTAAAGGAAGACGAGCAATTTAACACAAATGATGAAAACAAATAAGGAGCATTATGATACAGATTTTATTTGGTGATTACGGCACTGGAAAAAGCACGCATATTCTCAATAAAATTAAAGTGGACTATGAAAATAGAGTTAGCTCTTATCTTATCGTTCCCGAGCAAGAAACAGTTATTAAAGAGAGGCAAATAGCCTCTCTTTTGCCCTCTGGCGCTCAACTTTTTTGCGAGGTTTCCAACTTTACAAGACTTGCAAACTCGGTTTTTAGAGAGATTGGTGGCTTAAAGACCAACTATGTTTCTAAAAGTGGAAAAAATCTTATAATGTATCAAGCAATTTGCGAATGTCGTGATGATTTGATGAGCTATAAAATCTCTAAGGGCCACGAAAAGGGATGCATTAAGCTTTTCCTTGAGGCAATTGGTGAATTTAAATCATATTCTGTTTCTATTGAAACGCTTAATAAAGCAATTGATATATTAGACAACGAAGGGCTAAAGGCGCGTCTGAAGGATATAATTCTTGTGTGGACAAGCTATGAAAAAATCTTATCAAAAAGCTTTTCCGATCCTTATGACAGAATTTCCTTACTTGCTAAAGCTATTTCTAATAGAGATTTTTTCAAGGGAACAAACGTATATTTCGATTCATTTTATGGATTTACTCTTAGCCAATTTGAGCTTTTAGAGGCATCGATTTCTTCCGCTGAAAATGTAACCTTTGCTTTTGATTGCCCACGTTGTGCAAACGAAAATACAATTCAATTTGCTAAAATAGCTAAAACCGCTAAAAATGTTATTGCTCTTTGCAAAAGGTTAGGCAAAGAATATGAAATTATTGAATTTACACTTGACCATAAGCACAAAAGCGAAGACCTTAAAATTCTTTCTAAAAGCCTTTGGGATTTT
Source organism: Eubacteriales bacterium (assembly GCA_045596585.1). Taxonomy (GTDB): domain Bacteria; phylum Bacillota; class Clostridia; order Oscillospirales; family CAG-272; genus RGIG2000. The sequence continues at coordinate 11,405 of JAZOCP010000047.1, read as the reverse complement.
TCAAAGAGTGGTTGCACATCAGATGGAAATATATCTCTTATAAAATGCAGTGATGAATTTGAGGAATGTGAATTTGTTGCATCAAAGATTTGCAAGCTTGTTCGAGAGAACTATAAATACTCTGAAATAGCAATTATAGCCAGAAATTTAGACACTTATCGCGGTATTTTAGATTATACACTCAAAAAATATAACATTCCACACTTTCTTTCAGCATCCTCTGACTGGCTATCAAAGCCAATTATAAAAATGATTTTTTCAGCACTTAGCTTTGTAGCCAACTATCGTGGTTATGATATTGTTTCGTATGCAAAATGCGGCTACACTACTATCGGTCAAAAAGAGCTTGATGATTTTGAAAGCTATATAACAAGGTGGAACATTTCAGGTAAAAAGTTTAAAAATGACGACTACTGGGCATCTAATCCAGATGGATTTGTTGAAAAGCCCACATCCGAGCAAGAAAAGCGACTTGAAGGCATTATTTCTACCCGTGACTCCTTGTTAAATAGCTTAAAGGGAATTGAAGATGCCTTTTCCTCTGGCACGCCTACAATTGGTCAATGCTGCTCTGCCATTTTCGAGTTTTTAACTGAAAACAAAATTCTTGAAAAGCTTGAGGTGGAAAGAAAAGAAGCTGAAAAAGCAGATGCTTATATTATTTCTCAAGCATGGCAAGCTATTCTTGATGCGCTTGATACCCTTTATAGTGTTTGCAAAGACACCTGCGTTGACATAAATACATTTATAACTCTTCTTCACCTTGCCTTTATTGATGCTAAGGTTGGTACAATACCAACTGGAGAGGATAATGTTTTAATTGCTGAGGCTTCTCTTGTAAGAGCTCAAAACATTAAGCACGTGTTTATTTTAGGTGCAAACGAAGGCGTTTTCCCTGCAAATGTCACAGGAGGCTCTATTTTCACTGATGCTGATAAAATCGCTCTTGAAACGGTTGATATTAACCTTTCAGAAAAGAGTGACATACGCGCTGATGATGAGCTTATGTTCTTTAAAAATAGCATAGCAACTGCAAGCCACAGTGTCACCATTTGCTCCCTTACTACAAGCATAGATGGTAGCAAGGGACAAGAATCATTAGGATTTAAACGCATTAGTGAGTTGTTTTCTAATATAAAACCAATAGATGCTTCAAAAGCTGATATATTTGAAAGAATATATTCACCAGAGCTTGCACGTGAGTATTTATCCTTGTCAAGCGCTTCTCTTTCATCAGCTATTTCAAATGAGCTTTCCTTAGAAAAGCCCGTTGCCACTGATTTTTCAAATGAGCTTAGTGAGCTTTCAAATGATACTATAAACACTATTCTTGGCACGTATATGTCGTTATCCCAAACCAAAATGGACACATTTGTGACCTGCAAGTTTAAGTATTACTCTTCTTATCTTTTGAGCTTACGCTCACAAGACAAGCACCACTTCTCTTCAAGAGAGGCTGGTACGCTTGTGCATAGTGTATTTGAGCATTTCCTTGATAAGTTTAAAAATGAGCGTGAAGCTTTGCTAAGCCTTAATGATGATGCAATTAAAGAAAGCGTTGATGCTGTTGTTAGCAACTATATAAATATAATTTGTAAGGGCGCAAAAATAACCAATAGGCTTAATTATTTATTTGATAGATTAAAGCGTTTCTTATACATTTTTGTAAAGAAGCTTGTCGATGAATTTAGATATTCTAAATTCACTCCTGAATATTTAGAGCTACCCTTTTATCATAATAGACCAAACTGTGCTGAGCCACTTAGCTTCAAGCTCAAAAATGGAGCTACTGTTTGCTTAAATGGTATAGCAGACAGAGTTGACACCTATCGTGTAGATGGCAAGACCTATGTCCGTGTTGCTGACTACAAAATAGGCTCAAAGAATTTTTCAGAGCGTGCTATTACAGATGGTGATGGTTTACAGCTTCTTATTTACCTATACTCTCTTTCTAAAATGAGGGATTGCGAATTTAAAAAGAACCTACTTAAGGACACATCGGAAATTGTCCCTGCTGGCTTTTTCTATATTCCATTAAACGTTGGAAAGGTTACATCAAAAAATGACCTTTCAAGTAATCTTGACCAATCACAAAGAAATGAAAGTGAGGAGATTATATCCGCCTCAGCCTTCAAGGGTAGATTTTTAGATGATGATGCTTTAATCTCAGCTCAAGACCCAAGTCCATGTGGCATTTATTTGCCATCAACTACTTCAAAATCTAAATCCACATATTATATTAGCCTTGAAAAATTCGAAAAGCTATATGAAAAAATGGTAGAAAGTATTATTTCAATAGGCGACAATATTTATAGCGGTAAGGCATATGCCTCACCTAAGCAAGTCTCAGGCGAGGATGCCTGTGCTTATTGCGATCAAAGAGCGTTTTGTAGAAGGAGGAACAAGTGATGAAAACACAATTTACACTTTCTCAAAACAAGGCAATTTCGCACACAGGTAGCGATATTTTAATTTCTGCTGGTGCCGGAAGTGGAAAAACCGCCACCCTTACTGAGCGCATAATTAGAAGGATTTTAGGTGGAGCTGATATTTCAAGAATGCTTGTTGTTACCTTTACTAAGGAGGCAGCAAACGAGCTTAAAAGTAGAATTACTTCAAAGCTAACAAGTAGTCTAAAAAATGATATATCAAATAATCATTTACGTAGTCAGCTTGTAAAAATGTCAAGCGCCAATATCTCAACAATCCATAGCTTTTGCTTGTCTATTATAAGACCCAATTTTGATAAGTTAGCTATTGACTCAGATGTTAGAATTGGTGAAGAAAATGAAATAAAGACCTTAATGAAGGAAACCATGAGCGAGGTTGTGGATTTCTTCTACGAGGATTCAACCCCAAGTGAGGACTTTTTAACTGTTTGCGACTGCTATTCTCAGCTTTCAAGTGAAGAGGCACTTGACGAAAAGCTTTTATCTCTTTATGAAAAGCTATCAAGCACTTCTTTATTCCTTGATTCACTTCTTATAAATGATAGCTTCAGTGGTGACTTTTTGGAAAGTGGCTTTGGTCAGGTCTTAGTAAACGAGTTAAACGAGTTTTGCGATCACTTTAAAAAGCCATACAATGATATAATTGAGCAAATTATGTCCCTTGATGGTACACCTAAGTATTTAAACGCATTTACAAACGACCTTTCTTATATTGAAAGAATCGAAAATGCGCTTAAAAAGCCATGCTATATGACCATTAAAGGAATTATCGACTCATATAGTGCCCTACCCTTAAATGGGATTAAAAACAGTAATATAAACGTTAGCTTTGCTAAGCTAATACGCGATGACTTTAAAAAATATATTATTGATAAATATCAAAAGAAGTATTTTATTTCCAACGATGATACAATTAAAGCTTCGTTTGCACAAAATCAAAAAATCTGTGCTTCAATGCACAAGGTTTTATCTTATTTCCATGAGGAATATAGAAATAAAAAGCGCCTTCAAGGAATTTGCGATTTTAATGACCTTGAAAGATTTGCTCACGAGCTATTAATCGACAAAGAAACAGGTAAGCCAACACCACTCGCCAATGAAGTTGCACAGCAATTTGACGAGATTTATGTAGATGAATATCAAGACACAAACTCTGTACAGGACGATATTTTCTCAGCAATTTCAAGAAACAACAGATTTATGGTTGGTGATATTAAGCAAAGCATTTATCGTTTTCGCTCTGCTGAACCAGAAATATTTTCAAAATACAGAAGCTCTTTTGAGGATATTACAACAAGCGAGCCAAAAACAAGCTTGGGAAAAACTATTTTTATGTCTGACAACTTTAGGTGCGATGAAAGCGTTATTAAGACAACCAATGCAGTTTCTGACTATATGTTTTTTAATTCAAATGGCATTCCTTATGAAACGCAAGACCATCTTGGATTTAAAAAAATAATCAACGAAGATCACAAGGGGCAAAGCTGTGAAATTCGCGTTTTAGATAGGTCATTGCTTGAAGATGATAACGAAACCAAGCATGAGGTTTTACAGGCAAAATACGTTGCTAAGCGCATAAAGCACATGATAGATAATGAGGTCTTACCAAATGGTAAAAGCATTACCCCTTCTGATATTGCTATTCTTTTGAGAAAAAGAAAGCATACAAGCTACTATATTGACGCCCTAAACGAGCTTGGTATTGCGGCTGAATATATAGACAGGGTCAACTTCTTTGAAAAGCCACACGTATTGCTTCTTATGTCGCTTCTAAATGTCGTTGATAACCCTTATAAGGACGTTTATTTAGCTGGAGCCTTATGCTCTGTAGTGTTTGGCTTCACCTTTGACGACCTAATTAAAATTAAGTCTTCACAAGAGCGTGATGTTCCATTATATACTGCTCTTTTGAATTATCAGGGCGAGGCTGAAATTATTTCAAAAATAGATAAGTTTAAAGCCAAGCTTTCATCTTTACAGGAAAACATTAAAAAGCTAAATGCTTATGAATCACTCTCTTATATACTTAACAATAGTGGTATTTTATCCTCCGTTTCAAAAACTCAAAGAAAGGATTTAATCAAGCTTTACAACCAAGCAAGAGTTTTTGAAAGGAACTCTTACAAGGGTCTTTATAGATTTTTGCTTTACATTGAGGAAATTCGCTCCTCAAGTAGCGAGGAGACAGTATTTTCAGACCCTGACAACTGTGTAAGAATCATGTCTGTGCATGCTTCAAAGGGACTTGAGTTTGAAATTTGTTTTCTTTGCAATACAGAAACCGGTTTTACCACACAAGATACAACCGCGCCTATTTTGTTTGAAAGGCATCTTGGTATTGCAGGCTATGTTGGTAACACTGGTAGCTTAGTTAAATACAATACTCTTTTAAGAAAATGTGCATCAATTGCTATTGATAAAGCATCTAAAGAGGAAGAAATGCGCGTTTTATATGTTGCTATGACACGTGCAAGGTCAAAGCTTATTATTACAGCTTCTCTTCCTAATCTTCAAAAAAACTTAGACGAAATAAAGATGCTTGCCCCCTATTCCTCTTCTCTATATTTATATTCTCAAAAATCATTAATTGAATATGTATTAAATACATTTTACATGCCTTGTGATTATATTGATTTTGACAGAGTTGACCCTAATACCTTAAGTGATATGTCAGCTAAGTCAGAATGTGAGGAGATAATAATAAACGAAGAGGAGGTATTAGCTTACCAAAAGGAATTAAAATCTCGCTTTGATTTTAAATATAAGTATGATTACTTAAATAAAATTCCTTCTAAGCTAACTGTTTCTAAATTAAAGCCTAATATCTTAGACGAAACCGAAAATGACGAGGTGGAAATTGATAAGCCACTTGAGTCTATGCCTAAGTTTTTAGCCTCGGGAGAAAAAAAGATTTCCGCAGCCGACAGAGGCATAATAACACACGTGTTTATGCAGTTTTGTGACTTTGATAACCTATACAAAAACGGCTATCAAAATGAGCTATCTCGTCTTATTGAGGCTTCATTTATTACAAAGGAGGACTCAAGGCTGATAATTAGCGAGCATATTGAAAAGTTTGCAAAAAGCGAGCTTATTTTAGCTATGCTAAAAAGCAAAAAGCTTTATCGCGAATTTAGATTTAATGTTATGCTACCTGCCACTGGGCTTTCAGAGGACGAAAGAATAGCTAAGGAAAAGGTATTAGTTCAGGGTGTTATTGATGCTGTTTTTGAGGACGAAAATGGCAATTTAGTTCTTGTTGACTACAAGACCGACCATGTAACTGAGGAAAACTATAAAGAAGAGCTTACAAGAAAACATAAAAAACAGCTTGAGTATTATAAGAAGGCTGTTGAGCTTATGTTTGAAAGACCTGTTAGTGCAACCTATGTATATTCTGTGCCTCTTGGCAAGGTAGTTGAGCTATAAAAAAGCCTTACCTGTGTATGAATTTAATATAAAAAAGAGTGTCATACGACACTCTTTTTTTAGTTTGTTTACTGTTTTTTACACCTCATAAGTCACCAAAGGTGCCACCTTTCTACATAAAGCACCTTAATTTGGAAAATTTCACGTCGGCGTCCTTAACGGACTCATAGCAATCCCTCCGTCTTGCCATAGGCAAGCCACCTCCCTTTACACAAGGGAGGCTTTTGCCTCGTCCGCAGGGCGTAAATACGCTTTCCTGTGGACGGGCTTAGATTTTAAGATTAACAAATTCAACCGTTTGCTTGATTTTAGGCGTTTGTCTATTTAGAGTTGAATTTGCAAAGCGGGGACAACCCCACCGCCAGTAATGCCGACGCTGTAGTCGTTGACGTAGCCGCTACCGCCGACACCCCTCGCGTAGTAACTCTGGTAATCGTTAGGAGAACGGAGCCACCAAAAGCCGTTGCCTAAGTATGATGGGGACGTAGAGGTATCCGCACCTTGTGATTTTGCATAATCAGTTGTTTTCTTCATTCTTGAAGCATTGGTTGTCAGGTATGTTGTCAGCTCCTTATAGCTGAGTAAGAATACCTTATCCTCTGTGTCCTCGCAAGCATATGAGTTACTTGAGTAGCCTGTGCTTGCTACGCTGTTATCTACCATAGTGGTCAATATTATTTCCTTCTGTAAATCGTTAAACGCTGTATTATAGAAGGTTTCGTTAAGCCATTTTCTTATCGTGCTCTCTGCGTAGTCGTTATAATCGCTTCCGTCATAGTCAAACTGTTGGCTGTCTATTATCATATCGCAAAGGATAAGGGCTGTGCCGTTGCTTTCGTTTAATATTGTCCAAGAAATAGGCTCGTACTTGAACCAATAAATATTGCTTGTTGTATAGCCATTATCATCCTGATATGTGTTGCCTGTTGAGCTGCTATACGTTGTATAATACGGACGGTATGAGGTAAAGTATACGCCTCTATACATTTCTCCGTCATTTTCTACGTCTACGTACCACATATAATTGCTTACGCTTCCGCTAATATAGTAGCCGTAGGACGTCCAGTTATATGAGTTGGAGCTTGTAGGCTTTGTGCCCGCAAGTGAGTTAAGGGTTGATACTAACGTGCTATCCGTTACCTCGGTTTGTGGATACATACCAAATTCGATTGTGTCCTCATCTACTCTTGTATACGGTTGCCTTACTCCGCATACTGTGCAGTAGCCATCTTCATAATTGTGTCCTAATGCATTCACAATAGCTTGTGCAACTAAAGCTTTTCCGCAAACAGTGCATTTCTTACCTTCCGTTAAGCCTGTTTCAGTACAGGTAGGTGCAACCGCTTGTAGAATTTCTTCTGTGTGTCCAAGAGCATTAACCATAGCTTGCTCAACCAAAATCGCTCCACATTCGGAGCACTTTTTACCCTCTGTCAAGCCTGTTTCAGTACAGGTAGGTGCAACCGCAGGGATAATCGCCTCTGTGTGCTTATGTTCCTCAGGCTCTTCTTTTTCTGTATCTGTATCGCTTTCAGTTTCAGTTTCGGTGTCGGTCTCTGTATTTGTGTCAATATCTTCATTTCCGCCATAAACACAGGATGAAAATGCAAGGACAAGACACAAGGTCAAAGCCAAAACAATCAAAAGTGTTAGTTTTCTTTTCATTTTTATATCTCCTTTTAAAATATAATCTTGTTGTTTTTTGAGATCCTTCGGCTACGCTCAGGATAACGAGGTGTTGGGTTTTGAGATCCTTACGACTCGCTACGCTCGCTTGCATACTTTCCTCTAACGTGTTAACACCTCATCCAAGTTGCTACGCAACCCACCTTCCCCTCTTCGCTTCGCAGGAGAAGGCTTGGTTTCAAGTGTCAATGGAGCGACTACGCTCGTCGAAATGACACGCATGGGGAGAAAATCATAAAAGCCATTTGAAGGATGGCAAAAATGCCCATCCTTCAAATGGATTTGTTTATTAAATTTGTGCTTGACAAAATTACAGAGTTATAGCTCTGTCTGTCTGTAAGAGATTATCGCATTGTTTGTCATTTGTGCCAATACCTTTTTATATTTAATTCTAATTTTTTTAATTTTGTGAGTCCCCCCCTACGGCACCTCAGTCGTCAGCGCAGGTGCCACCTTTTTCAAAGGCAGGAACCCCTTTTGTGGCTTAGCAACATTTCCCCTCGCAGAGAAATTTCCTCAAAGGAAAGGCTTCTTATGCATTGATAATTTCGTTGATTACAGTGCGACGTGCTTCAAGAACCTTTAAGGCATCGTTCTTATTTTCACCCTTTACAGAGTAATAAACCTTGATTTTTGGCTCAGTTCCTGATGGGCGAATTGCAATCCAAGAGGAATCCTCAAATACAAATTTTAACACATCTGCCTTTGGTAAATTATCAATACCAACTGTATAGTCATTTACTTGCTTAATATTTGGCATTAAGTCCTTTCCCTTTTCTCTCATTTCCTTCATAATAGCTTGAATTCTTTCAACGCCATCAATACCCTTTAAGGTATATGAGTCGAGCTTATCAAGGAAATATCCATAGGTATTATAAATATCCTCCATAACATCTACTAAGGTCTTGCCTTGATTTTTGTAGTATGATGCCATTTCACAAATAAGCATAGAGGTCACAACAGCATCCTTATCTCTTGCATGAGAGCCTACTAAGTAGCCATAGCTTTCCTCATAACCGATTAAAAACTCACCATTGCCTGTTCTTTCAAACTGGTTCATTTGGTCGCCAATGAACTTAAAGCCTGTTAGTGTTTCAACTACCCTTAAGCCATTTTGCTTTGCAATTATTGCACCAAGCTCACTTGTAACAATTGTCTTGATGACAGTTGACTTTTCTGTAAGCTGTGATTTATTCATTTTAATTACATAGTCAACCAAAAGTGCTCCAACCTGATTACCAGTAAATAGCTTCATACCATCCTTGGTATTAACTGCAATGCCAACACGGTCACAGTCTGGGTCCGTTCCTAAAATAAGGTCAGCACCTATTTCCTCACAGAGCTTACAGCCCATAGAAAGCGCCTCTGCATTTTCTGGGTTTGGTGAGATTACTGTTGGGAAATTACCATCCTTTATCTCCTGCTCCTTAACTACTGTTACGTTGTAGCCAAGCTCAGAAAGAACACGTCTTACAGGTACATTACCTGTACCATGAAGTGGTGTATATACAATTCTTGCACTCTTTTCTCCAATTTCGTGTGCTTGCTTCTTTACATTTTCAATAAAGCTATCAAATACACAATCTGGAGTTGTATTGAGCATTCCGCTTTTTCTTGCCTCTTCCTCATTTGCAACAGGAATTGCTGTTATATCGGTAATATTATTTACATATTCAATAATTGCGTTTGCATCATCTATCAAAACCTGACAGCCGTCCTTGTCGTAAACCTTATAGCCATTATATTCCTTTGGGTTGTGGCTGGCGGTAACTACTATACCACCAATACAGCCAAGCTCTCTTACAGCGAAGGAAAGCGTTGGGGTTGGCATAATCTCACCAAAAAGATATGTTTTTATGCCTGCTGCAGCCATTACAAGTGCTGCCTCAAGTGCAAAAGCATCTGAATTATTTCTTGAATCATAACCAATAGCAACGCCACGAGAAATTTCCTTGCCATACTTATCACATAGATAGTTTGCAAAGCCTCTTGTTGCCTTTCTTATGATATATTTATTCATTCTATTTGTGCCAGCACCCATTACACCACGGAGTCCGCCTGTGCCGAATTCAAGGTCACGCCAAAAACGGTCCTCGATTTCCTCATTTGAAAGTCCACAATTAAGCTCTTTTCTTGTTTCTTCATCAAAAAGCTCATTTGTGCGCCAAAGATTATAGGTATCAATTATGCTTTGTGATAACTGTTTCATAAATGCTCCTTTTTAAATGTTTTTGCTTAAAATATTATTCACCCTTTGTATATGCAAGAAGTCCACCTGCTTTAAGTATATCAATTTGACGCTTTGTATATGAACAGTTAAGTGGAATTTCCTTACCATTTGCTTTAAGGATTATTTTACCCTCTTCCATACCATTAAAGACATTTTCAAGTGTTAAGGTATCATTTTGTGAAAGCTTATCATAGTCCTCACCATTTGCAAATGTAAGTGGTAAAATACCTGCATTAATTAGGTTTGCAGCGTGAATTCTTGCAAAGCTCTTAGCCACAACAGCCTTAACGCCAAGATAAAGTGGTACCAAAGCTGCGTGCTCTCTTGAGGAGCCTTGTCCATAGTTAGAGCCACCAACAATTATTGAGCTTTTTGCTTCAAGTGCACGTGTTGCAAAGGTCTCATCACATACTGCAAAGCAGAATTTTGAAAGGAATGGAATATTTGAACGATATGGCAAAATCTTAGCACCTGCTGGCATAATATGGTCGGTTGTAATATTATCTCCAACCTTTAAGGTTAAGTTTGCCTTTATCTCGTTTTCAAGTGGGTATGTTGTTGGGAAAGGCTTAATATTTGGACCACGAAGAATTTCAAGATCCTTTGCCTCCTCTTCGCTCGCTGGTAAAATAACAGCTGAGTCATCAATTTTAAACTTCTCTGGCATTTCTACACTAATATAATCACCAAGAGTTCTTGGGTCGGTTATATAGCCTGTAAGTGCTGATGCAACTGCAACCTCTGGAGATACCAAGTAAACCTGTGCATCCTTAGTACCACTTCTTCCCTCAAAGTTACGGTTGAAGGTACGGAGAGATACACCTGCTGAATTTGGTGAAAATCCCATACCAATACATGGTCCGCATGCGCACTCAAGCACGCGAGCGCCCGAAGACAAAATGTCAGCTAAAGCACCACAATCTGCAAGCATAGAAAGCACTTGCTTGGAGCCTGGAGAAACTGATAAGCTAACGCTGTCATGGATTTTCTTCCCCTTAAGCATTGCTGCCACCTTTAGCATATCTTGAAGTGAAGAGTTTGTACATGAGCCTATGCACACTTGGTCAACCTTTGTGCTTGAAAGCTCCTCTGCTGTCTTAATATTATCAGGGCTATGTGGACAAGCCAAGAGTGGCTTAAGCTCTGATAGGTTAATATCAATAATTCTATCATATTCTGCATCTGGGTCACTTTCAAGTGGAACATATGAGTCCCCTCTGCCCTGCGCCTCAAGAAATGCTTTTGTGATTTCATCAGATGGGAAAATAGAGGTTGTTGCACCGAGCTCTGTACCCATATTGGTAATAGTAGCTCTTTCAGGAACTGAGAGTGTCTTTATGCCCTCTCCGCCCCATTCTATAATTGCTCCAACGCCACCCTTTACAGATAAAATACGAAGTATTTCAAGGCTAACGTCCTTTGCACTTACCCATGGCTGAAGCTTACCTGTTAAGTTTACCTTATACATTTTTGGCATAGTGATATAGTAAGCACCGCCACCCATAGCAACTGCAACATCAAGTCCACCTGCACCCATTGCAAGCATACCGATACCACCACCTGTTGGTGTGTGGCTATCTGAGCCTATAAGTGTCATACCAGGCACACCA
>JAZOCP010000046.1:0-7501 GCA_045596585.1 Eubacteriales bacterium | reverse complement strand
AATCTAATAGGAGGATTTAAAAATGGAAGCACTCGGAATGGTAGAAACAAGAGGTCTCGTTGCTGCAATTGAGGCTGCAGATGCAATGGTTAAGGCTGCAAATGTAGTTTTAGTAGGTAGCGAAAAGATCGGTTCTGGTCTCGTTAGCGTTATGGTTCGCGGTGACGTTGGTGCAGTTAAGGCAGCAGTTGAAGCAGGAAGCGCAGCTGCAACATCCCTTGGCGAAGTAATTGCAACACATGTAATTCCAAGACCACACGCAGACGTTGAAAAGCTTCTCCCATCTATTAAGTGATTTTAGTAGAAGAAGAGTTTTCAGTATCCAAAGGGCATTTTGCCCTTTGGGGTACTGTAAAAAACCTTAATATTTCGGTCGGGATTTTTTACAGTGCCTAATCACAAAGAAAGGAATTGGGAAATGGATATTTCAAAGGAACAAATAGTAGAGCTTGTTAAGCGCGCACTTCTTGAAATAGATATCAAGGATAAGGGTGGCGCTGGCGCTGGTGGAATTCCAGTCGGTATATCAAACAGGCATATTCACCTATCAAAAAACGACCTTGAGGTGCTATTTGGCGAGGGCTATGAGCTAACTCCAATAAAGGAGCTTTCACAGCCAGGACAGTATGCCTGCAAGGAGCAATTAACCATTGTAGGTCCATCAATGCGACCAATAGAAAATGTAAGAGTCTTAGGTCCTGTAAGAAAGTCTTCACAGGTTGAAATATCTATGACTGACTCTTACGTTTTAAAGGTAAAGCCACCCGTACGCGAGAGCGGAAACATAAAGGGCTCTGCCCCAATTAGAATTATTGGCCCAAAGGGCGTGGTTGAGCTAAGCGAGGGCTGTATAATAGCAAACAGACACATACATATGTCACCAGAGGAGGCTAAGGAGTTTGGTCTTAGCGATGGCGACTATGTTGATATTGACGTAAATGGTAAACGAAGAACAAGATGGTTTGACGTTCAGGTAAGGGTTGATAAGGATTTTCGCTTAGAAATGCACGTTGATACAGATGATGCAAACTCGGCAGGCATTGGCAACGGATTTATAGTTACAATAGTAAAGTAAAGAGAGGAAAAAGATATGTATAAGGGTATTATTAGAGGAAACATAGTTTCTACAAGAAAGCAAGAATCCTTGGTAGGCAGTAAGTTTATGGAGGTTCAATTAATCAAAAATGGCGAATTTACAAACGAATATATAATAGCTATTGATTCAGTTGGTGCAGGCGTGGGTGAAACCGTGCTTATCACCGTTGGAAGCCCTGCAAGACTTGCGCTTCACAACGAAAACTGTCCAGTTGATGCTGTTATAGTTGGTATTGTTGACTAATAAATGGACTTTTTCTTAGACTCATTGGGAAAGGAATAAAAAATGCAAGAGCTTAAAAATTTAATGCGCAGCCTCGGAATTGTAGGCGCTGGAGGCGCTGGATTTCCCTCCTACGCTAAGCTTGCAGAGGGGGCTGACCTACTCCTTATAAATGGTGCAGAATGTGAACCCCTTTTAGCTACTGACTACATACTTTTAAGAGATGAGCTTGATTTAGTTCTTCAAGGCGTTTCGGAAATAATAAAAAGAACAAGCATTGAGAAGGCATATATAGCAGTTAAGGCGCATAATGCCGAAAGACTTGGTTGGCAAGATGGAGAGATGCTTGCAGATGGCATTTTCGCAAGAGCGTTACCTGATGTTTATCCACTCGGTGACGAGATTAGCCTTATATACGAGGCAACAGGCAGACTTATAAAGCCAGGCAAGCTACCTATTACCGAGGGACTTATAGTATATAATGTTGAAACCATGTATAACCTTGCAAGAGGCATAAGATATAACGAGCCTGTAACTAAAAAATGGCTAACTATCGGTGGCGAGGTTAAAACCCCGGTAGTTATAAAGGTTCCAATCGGCACTAAAATTGCTGATATATTTGAAAAACTTAACATAGTGGTTAAGGAAGGCTATACGGTTATTGATGGTGGCCCTTCAATGGGAAAGGTTATAAACCCAAAAACATATGCTGTGAATAAAACCACAAAGGGAATTTTAATTCTTCCAGACAATTCACAAGCAATTCTTTCTAAGAATATGAACGGTGCTATGGCTGTAAAAAGAGCCGAAACTGCTTGCTGTCAGTGTACAAGATGCACCGATATGTGCCCAAGACACCTCCTTGGCTACCCTCTTGAGCCACATAAAATGGTAAGAACAGCTATGGGTGTGGTTGAGGCTATGCCAGAGATGGTAATTAGCGCAACTCTTTGCTGTGGCTGTGGTGTTTGTGAGAGCCTTGCTTGTAACCAAGGCATCTCTCCAAAGGCTGTTATAGATAATTACAAGAAGCTTCTTTCTAAAAACAGGCTTCGTTTCGATAAAAATGGTGAATATAACGTAAAAGAAGAGCGCGAGTACAGAATGCTCCCATATAAAAAATGGATGAGCGCACTTGGAGTTTCCCAGTTTGACAGGGACACCGATTTTTACGGAGAAATAAACGATTTTGAAAGAGTTGAACAAGCTCTATCAAGACACATAGGTGTACCAAGCATACCAGCAGTTAATAATGGTGATATTGTAAGCGAGGGCGACTTGATTGCAAGTGCAGCTGATGGCCTTTCATTGCCACAGCATGCATCAATCTCTGGTAGAGTTACGCTTGGTAATGATAAAATAATGATTGATAAGGTAAGATAAGATGTATAAGGCGATAGGTGTTATAGAATTAAAAAGCATACCTAAGGGTGTAGAGGCAGCAGATGCAGCACTAAAAAGTGCAGGTATAGAAATGGTCTCTGCCCATCCCTCTTGCCCTGGTAAGTATGAAATTATACTAACAGGCTCAATATCTGATGTAAGCGTTGCGGTTCAGCACGTTACGAAGAGGTTTGATGGCTATGTAATTGACTCAGCGGTTATGGGAAAAATTGAAGAGCAGGTTGTAAAGGCTCTATTTGGCACTCAGGTTGGTGAGCGTAAGGGCTCACTTGGTCTTATCGAAACCTTCTCTGCCTCAAGTGCAATAAAGGCAGCTGATATAGCAGTTAAGACCGCAAGAGTAGAAATATATGATTTAAGAGTTTCACGAGGTATGGGAGGAAAGGGCGTAGTTATGCTCACAGGTGATGTGGGTGATGTAACAGCCGCAGTTGAGGCTGGTGCAAATTACGCAAAGGAGCTCTCTACTCTATCCTCATTTACAGTAATTGCAGCTCCACATAGTGAGCTATGGAATCAAATGTAGTCTTTAAGGAGAAGTAGCTTTGGAAAATATTAAGTATATAATTGAAAAAAGCTCGAGAATACAAGGTCTTATAGACACCCTTTACGAGAAAATGCCCGAGATTGAATCAACAAGGGGCAAGCTTGTAACAGAAAGCTATAAGATGACTGAGGACTTGCCTATAATTAAGCGCAGAAGCCACGCGTTTGCTCATATTTTAAAAAATATTCCAATTGTTATAAGAGAAAACGAGCTTATAGTTGGTAGCGCAACAGTTGCTCCACGTGGCACTCAGGTTTTCCCTGAATATTCATATGAGTGGCTCCTTTCCGAGCTTGATACAGTTTCAACAAGACAAGCTGACCCATTTTATATAAGCGAACAAACCAAGAAGGACCTACGTGAAATTTATCCTTGGTGGAACGGCAAAACAACAAGTGACTTAGCTAAGGCAAATATGTCAAAGGAAGCATATGAGGCGTTTACTGAGCACTCTATATTCACACCAGGTAACTATTTTTATAACGGAATTGGTCACGTTTGCGTAGATTATGGCAAGGTATTAAAAAATGGTTACAGAGGCATTATTGCTGAGGCAGAAACTGCACTATCCAAGCTTGACGTGTCTGATAGCGACTACGTTTCAAGAAGTAACTTTTTAAATGCGGTAATTGAAAGCTGTGAGGCTGTAATTGAATACGCACGTAGATATAGTGCACTTGCAAGGGAGCTTGCACAAAAGGAGCAAAATCTCGAAAGAAAGCGCGAGCTTGAGCAAATTTCTAAAAACTGTGTAAGAGTGCCAGAGTTTGGTGCGACAAGCTTTTATGAGGCTTGCCAAGCATTTTGGTTTATTCAGCTTCTTTTACAGGTTGAGTCAAGCGGACACTCTATTTCCCCAGGTCGCTTTGACCAATATATGTACCCATATTATAAAAAGGATATTGACAGTGGCAAAATCACACGTGAAAGAGCGCAAGAGCTACTTGACTGCATTTGGGTAAAATTTAACGATATAAACAAGGTAAGAGACCAAGCATCCGCTGATGGCTTTGCTGGCTATGGAATGTTCCAAAACCTTATAGTTGGTGGACAAGATATTCACGGTATGGATGCGACAAATGACCTTTCATATATGTGCATTGAGGCAGCTATGCACGTTCCACTTCCACAACCATCTATCTCAATTAGAGTATGGAATGGCTCACCAGAAAGCTTGCTAATTAAGGCGGCGGCTCTTACAAGACTTGGCACAGGATTGCCAGCATACTATAATGACGAAATAATCATCCCATCTATAATGGCAAGAGGACTTACTCTTGAGGACGCAAGAGATTATTGCATTATCGGTTGCGTAGAGCCACAAAAGGCTGGAAAAACAGATGGTTGGCACGATGCTGCATTCTTTAATATGTGTCGCCCAATGGAGCTTGTTTTCTCAAATGGCTACGATAAGGGCAAGAAAATAGGTCCAGACACAGGCGATGTTTCAAATATGAAAACATTTGAGGATCTATATTCAGCATATAAGACTCAACAAAGCTATATGATAAAGCTCCTTGTAAATGCTAACAATGCAATAGATATGGCGCACGCGACAAGATGTCCACTTCCCTTCCAGTCTTGTATGGTAGAGGACTGCATAGGTAGAGGCAAATCACTCCAAGAGGGTGGCGCTATATATAACTTCACAGGTCCACAGGGCTTTGGTATTGCAAACAACACAGACGGTCTTATTGCTATTAAAAAGCTCGTATTTGAAGAAGGCAGATTTACCCTTTCCGAGCTTAAGGAGGCAATGAGAGCTAACTTTGGCTATGGCGTGCATGGTCCAGCGGCAGAAAAATTAACCACTGAGATAGCAACAGAGCTTGTACGTCAAGGTATAAACGTAAATGAAGGTGCAATTCGCACAATTTACGATGAGGTGACAAACCAAACATCTCTTAGCTATGAGCAAAAAGCAAGATATAAGGAAATTAAGCGTCTAATAGACGAGGAAGCCCCTAAGTATGGAAACGATATTTATGATGTCGATATGTTTGCACGTGATGTTGCAAATACATATACAAAAGAGGTAGAAAAATATAAAAACCCACGTGGTGGTATTTTCCAAGCGGGTCTTTACCCAGTTTCCGCTAACGTGCCACTTGGCGCATCAACAGGCGCAACCCCTGACGGACGTCTTGCATATACTCCACTTGCAGACGGTATAGGTCCAGCATCAGGCAGAGATACAAAGGGTCCAACAGCAACAGCAAACTCAGTTGCAAAGCTTGAGCAGGGTGTTGCATCAAACGGAACCTTGCTTAACCAAAAGTTCCATCCATCAGCATTAGCTGGAATGAGCGGTCTTTCTAAGTTTGTTGCATTAATTCGCTCATACTTTGACCAAAAGGGCATGCACGTTCAGTTCAATGTAGTAACAAAGGAAACATTACTTGACGCGCAAAAGAACCCAGAAAAATATAAAACCTTAGTAGTAAGAGTTGCAGGCTATAGCGCACTCTTTACAACTCTTTCCCGTTCATTACAGGACGACATTATAAATAGAACCGAACAGGGATTTTAAAGCGAAGGGTGTCACATTAAGGCACAAACACATTCCACAAAAAATCCAAGAGAGCATTTTCAAGGCATAAACAAAACTTAAGGAGGTGATTACATGCAGGAGGCGATAAAGGGCAGAATATTTAATATTCAACGCTTTTCAATTCATGACGGGCCAGGAATAAGAACAATAGTCTTTTTCAAGGGCTGTCGGCTAAGATGCGCTTGGTGCTGTAATCCCGAATCTCAAAATCGAGAAATAGAAACAATAATTGAAAAGGACAAGGAAAAAATCGTTGGTAAGGATGTTACCGTTTGGGACATTATGCCAGAGATTTTAGCTGACAAGCCTTATTATAAAAGAAGTGAGGGTGGCGTTACTCTTTCTGGTGGTGAGGTTTTATGCCAAGCTGACTTTGCAGCCGAGCTACTAAGGGCGTGCAAGGCTGAGGGGCTACATACTGCTATTGAGTCAGCCTCATCCTTGAATTTTTCAGAAATAGAAAAGCTTCTCCCATATCTTGACCTATATCTTATGGACATAAAGCATATGGATTCAGATAAGCACAAGGAATATACAGGGGTAGGTAACGAATTAATCCTTGAAAACGCAAGAAAGATAGCCGAAAGTGGTGTTGAGCTTATAATAAGAACGCCAGTAATACCTACCTTTAATGATACCCCAGAGGAAATAAAAGCGATTTCAAGCTTTGCAAAAACACTAAAGGGTGTAAGTGAGCATCACCTGCTTCCCTATCACCGTCTTGGCTCGGACAAGTATGTGGGGCTTGGCAGAAATTATGCCCTAAAGGAAATAGAGCCACCATCTAAGGAAAAGATGGAATATCTTTTATCAGTTGCCGAATCATCGGGGCTTAAATGTAAAATCGGAGGCTAACAATGGAGCTTAAAGAAAATATGAGAATAGTGCAGGAGTTAGTACCTGGTAAGCAGATAACTCTTTGCCATATAATTGCAAATCCAGACGATGTGCTTTACACAAAGCTTGGACTTGACCCAAAGACAGACTATACAAGAAGCGCGATAGGTGTTTTAACCGTTTCCCCTGCTGAAAGTGCGGTAATTGCAGCTGATATCTCTATAAAGTCCTCGGGCGCTGAGATTGGATTTGTTGATAGATTTACAGGAACCTTAATTATTTCAGGAAGCGTTTCAAGTGTGGAATCAGCATTTAGTGCTATACGCGAATATTTCACAACTAAGCTTTCCTATGTATGCTGTGACATAACTAAAACGTAATGAAAAAAATTATTTTAATAGGAAGAGTTGCGGCAGGAAAAACTACCCTAACTCAAGCGCTTAATGGTGAGGACATTCACTATTATAAAACGCAGTACATAAATTATCTTGATACAATTATCGACACCCCTGGCGAATATACAGAGCTTAGGCAGACAAGTGGCGCATTAGCGCTTTATGCATACGAGGCAGACGTTGTTGGACTTGTCCTTTCAGCAAATGAGCCCTACTCTATTTTCTCGCCTTGTATTACAAGCCTTGTAAACAGAGAGGTTGTAGGTATTATCACAGGAATTGACAAGCCCGATGCTAACCCAGAAAGGGTTGAAAGATGGCTAAGACTTGCAGGCTGTAAGAAAATATTCCCCCTCAGCGCCGTGACGGGCGAGGGCATAGATAAGCTCCTCGATTATCTTAACGAGGATGACCAAAAGGAGAATTCAAAATGAGCAGAACAACCGTTA
>JAZOCP010000045.1:0-6854 GCA_045596585.1 Eubacteriales bacterium | reverse complement strand
AGGAAAAAGGCTATGACCTTTACATCGTCACCAACGGCATAGAAAAAACGCAGAAAAACCGTCTGAAAAAAAGCGGTCTGCTGCCCTTTTTTACGGAGATTTTCGTTTCTGAGGCCATCGGTCATCAAAAGCCGAAAAGGGAATATTTCGACTATGTACTGTCCCACATCGGAGAAACGGACACGGAAAAGGTTATTCTCGTCGGTGACTCCCTCACCTCGGACATAAAGGGTGCCGTGGAGTCGGGCATAACCTGTGTATGGCTTAATCTTAAAAATCAGGAATTACCCGAGGAGTACAGTCCCGATTATGTGATAAGGGACATAAGAGAAGCGAGGGAGATTTTATATGAAGGATAACCCCATTAAATTCAAGGACCTTGCCGACAAGATTAAAAAAGAATTACTATAAGATTAAAATGAGCGATTATTCGCTCATTTTTTTATTGAATTGATCTTAAATCTATGGTAGAATAAGAATATCTAATAACTAAGGGGAGGGCAATATGGACTTACTTAAAATTAATGGTACAGTTGAAAAAATCATATATCAAAGCTCCTCTACCTGGTATAGCGTTTGTGATGTTACTCTTGAAACTGGTGAGCTTATAACCATAGTCGGTATAATGCCATATATCGCAGTTGGTGAGGGGATTATGGCGCAGGGCACTTTTATAACAAGTAAGGACTATGGTAAGCAATTTAAGGTTGAGGAATATAAAAAGTATTTGCCAAAAAACAAAAATAGCATTTTAAGATATCTCTCCTCAGGTGCAGTTAAGGGAATAGGCGCAAAAATCGCCAAAAAGATAGTTGATGAGTATGGTGAGGATGCATTTGATGTGATTGAAAATCATCCTGACTGGCTTGCGCAAATTAATGGCATTTCAAGAAAAAAAGCATATGATATAAGCTTTGATTTTAAAGAAAAAACCGATGTTCGTGAAATTATGACATTAACTGATGGTGTAATTTCAGCTGATTCCTCTGCAAAGATTTATAAAAAATGGGGTAAAAATGCTCTTGGCATGCTCAAGGAAAACCCATATATTTTATGCAATGGAGCATTTAGCATTAGTTTTCAGCACGCAGATCAAATTGCGTTTTCATTTGGCTTTTCAAGCGACAATGAATATAGAATTCACTCAGCAATTCGTTATGTTTTAGGTGTTTATGCATCACGCGATGGACATACCTATGTAAAGGAAGAGACTTTAATTGATGCAGTTTCTAAGTTTATTTCTGTTGATAAGACTAAGGTTTTTGAGCATTTAAGCGGTGAAAATTTACCGCAGGGCATATCGCGCTTATTGGTTGACAATGTGCCATGTGTTGCATTGAATGAGCTATATTTTGCTGAAATAAATATTGCAAAAAAATTAAAGCTTATAAATCGCAAGGCGATTATGCTTAATGAAGCGAATTTAGAGTATTTAGTCTCAGAAATAGAGGCGCGAGATGGTATAAAATATGCCCAATTGCAGAAAAAAGCTATTTATGAGTCACTTAAAAATGGTGTAACAATATTGACGGGTGGTCCTGGTACAGGTAAAACCACCGTAATTAAGGCATTAATTAGAATTTTTGAAAATATTGGACTGGGCTGTGCACTTTGCGCACCAACAGGAAGGGCTGCAAAGAGAATGAGTGAGGCAACCTTGTACGATGCAAAAACAATACATCGTCTCCTTGAGGTCAAGCCTAATAATGAAGCTAGTGACGAGCCGGTATTTAATCGTAATAATACCAATCTTCTTGATGAAGATGTTATTATAGTTGACGAGGCATCAATGCTTGATGTTCCTCTTGCAAACGCACTTTTAGTTGCTATAAAGCCTGGTGCACGTCTAATTTTTATCGGTGATACTGACCAGCTACCATCGGTTGGTGAGGGCAATGTTTTAAATGATGTTATCGAGTCTGAAGAGTTTTCTACAATATGCTTGAACGAAATTTTTAGGCAATCATTAAACAGTGGAATTGTAAATAATGCCCACAAGATAAATAAAGGCATTATGCCAAATTTAAGTGAAAAATATGATGATTTTTTCTTTATTGAAAGAGAAGATGAAAAAATTCCAGAGTTAATTGTGGAGCTATCTAAAACAAGACTACCCAAAAAATATGGTAAGGATGTATGTGAAAATATTCAAATAATCACTCCAACCAAAAAGGGTGCATGTGGTACTCAAAGCCTTAATTTTGTTTTACAGGAAGCGCTAAATCCTCAAAATAGCGACACTCCCCAGCTAAAAAGAGGTCAATCGCGCATATTTCGTATTGGCGACAAGATAATGCAAACAAAAAATAATTATGCTATTGAATGGGTTGAACAAAGAAATGGAATAGATGCCTTTGGCTCGGGAATTTTCAATGGAGATATTGGAAAAATAAAGCGAATTGATGAAAATATGATAGTTGATTTTTCTGGTAAAGAGGTTGAGATTTCACCAAATCAGCTTGATGAAATCGACCACTCATATGCAATAACTGTTCATAAAAGCCAGGGAAGTGAATATCCAATAGTAATAATTCCTGTTTCACCAAGCTGTCCATATATGCTACAAACAAGAAATTTAATTTATACAGCGATTACAAGGGCAGAAAAAATGGTTATTTTAATTGGTAACTCATTAACTCTTTCTAAAATGATAGAAAATAACCAAAGGTCTATAAGAAATACAATGCTTAAAAAGCTAATTAAAAGGAGCGAATGATGAAAATTTCACAGCTTCTTCCAAGGCTTTTTATCACTCGTAAATGTCTTATTTGTAATGAGCCAATTTCGTATGATGAGGAAAAGCCGTTTTGTAAAAATTGCATGCCACAATGGAAAATGCTTTTGGAACTAAAATGTCATCGCTGTGGTCGAAAAAATGATGAATGCACGTGCCTACCAAGTCAAATAAGAGAAAGTAGTAAATATGGGGCCACGTGGTGTGTTTTTTATGATAATCATTCAAAATTAGTTGCAAATAATCTTGTTTTTAAGCTGAAAAGAGAGTACAATAGAGGTATAATCACATTTTTTGCAAGCGAAATGGCAAAAAACTTGAAATCACTCACAATTCGCAATGGTATAAATTACAAGGATGCTATAATCACCTATGCACCAAGGCGTAAAAAGGGTAGATATTATTATGGCTTTGATCATAGTAAAAAGCTTGCTTTATCATTAGGGAAAATCCTTGGTGTAAAGGTTAAAAGAATGCTTATAAATAAAGGTAAAAAGGCACAAAAGCTTCTGACAAAGGAAAAAAGACGAGAAAATGCTATTGTTTCTTATAAAGCTATCAAAAGGCTTAATATAAAGGATAAAACCATTTTCTTAGTCGATGATATTATTACCTCTGGCTCAACAATGAAGGCTTGTGCTGATTTGCTTTATAATAGAGGCGCAAAAACAGTTTTACCAGTTGCTTATGCAAAAGATAATAGATAAAAGGAGAATATTATGTTAAAAGGAATTCCACAAATTATTTCACCAGAATTGTTAAAGGTATTATGCGAAATGGGTCATAGCGATCGTATTGTAATTGCTGATGGCAACTTCCCAGCTGAATCTATGGGAAAAAACGCTATTGTAATTAGATGCGATGGTCACGGTGTGCCTGAAATACTTGATGCTATTTTACAGCTATTACCACTTGATACATATGTAGAGAAGCCTGCTGTTTTGATGGAGGTAATGAAGGGCGATAATGCAAAAACACCAATTTGGGACACTTATAAGGAAATCATAAAAAAATATGATGAAAGAGGCGCTGAGGCTGTTGGAACGATAGAACGCTTTGCATTTTATGAGGAGGCAAAAAAAGCTTACGCGATTATTGCAACAAGTGAAAAGGCTATTTATGCAAATATTATGCTTCAAAAGGGCGTTATTTGAGAAAATCGAATATTAAAAATCAAACGGACTATCAAAAAAGATAGCCCGTTTTTAATAATGTGAAAAAATTAAGGAAAAATTTACAAATCTTTATACTATAAAATATAATGACTACTTGACAATTATTGTTAAATAGAGTATAATAACTACATATAAGCATTTGTTTAATTGTAGTAAGGAGATTATAAATGAAAAAACTACTTATAGCTTTGGCGGTTACACTTTTATGTTGTATCGCACTTGTTGCTTGTGGAAAATCAGCAAAAAGATTAGAATATACTCAGCTTGCTGACGGCTCGTATGCTGTTCGCTCTGAGGGAGAGGCATCAAGTGAAAGTAATATTGTTATTCCTTCATCCTATGATGGAAAGGCAGTAACAAAAATTGATAATTATGCATTTGAATATTGTGCTGATATGACCAGCATAATAATTCCTAATACAGTTACATCTATTGGTGACTATGCATTCTATGGCTGTAAGGGTCTTACAAGCATAGTAATTCCTGATAGTGTTACTAAGATTGGTGTAGGTGCATTTTATGGTTGTGAAAGCCTACAAATTATAAAAATTTCAAATGCTGTAACAGAAATTCCAAATAGCGCATTTGTTGGTTGCGCAAGCCTTACTACTATTGAATTTTCTGATAAGATAGTTAAAATTGGCGATAATGTATTTCGTGGTTGTAGAAACCTTGCAAACATTATTGTAAGTGATGCAAATACTGAGTATAAAACAGTAGAAGGTAACCTTTATTCAAAGAGTGGAGAGGAGTTAATTTATTACGCTCCTGGCAAGACAGAAGAAACCTTCACTGTTCCGAATAATGTTACAAGTATTGCATCTGGTGCATTTGCAACAAGTGTACGTGTTAAAAATGTAATTATTCCAGATACAGTAACTGTACTTGGTAATGAGGCTTTTGCTGAATGTACTGCTCTTGAAAATGTTACAGTTTCTAAAAATGTAGAGGTTATACCTGAATATGCATTTAATAAATGCACAGGTCTTATAAGCATTAAAGCTTCAAATAACCTTAAAACTATTGAAAAATTTGCATTTAATGGCTGTTCTAAGCTTGCAGAGTTTGAAATTCCTTATGGCGTTACTAAGCTTGGAATGTCTGTGTTTAATGGATGTAGCGGACTTAAAACAATTGAAATACCAACATCAACCACTGAAATCGGCGATAACGTTTTTGCTGGTTGCGTAAGATTAAGAGAAGCAATTGTTCCTACTGATGTTATTCCATCAATACCTAAGAATGTTCTTCAATATGTTGAAATCAATGGTGGTACCGTAATTAAAAAGGATTCATTTAACAATTGTTATTCTTTGATAAGCCTTACTGTACCTGACTTTATAACTGATATTGAAAAAGGTGCTTTTGTAAACTGCTATAAGCTTGTAGAGTTATATAACTATTCGTCTATTGATATACAGCCACTACAAACAAATAATGGTAATATAGCTCAATATGCAAAGGTTGTTAACACATCACCTGATGATCCAAGCATACTCGAAAACGTTGGCGATTATGTATTTATGTCTTGGGAAAACGTTGACTATCTTATTGGTTATAATGGTGTAGATCTTGAAGTAGAATTGCCAACTGACCGCGATTATACTATTTTCAATTATGCATTTTTCCAAAATTCAAATATTGAAAAACTCATTATTCCGTCAAATGTTAAAGAAATACAAAGTTTTGCTTTCCAAGAAATTAAAACTTTAAAAACACTTGAAATGTACACTGCTACTTTGACCAAGGACAGATATGGGGACGACGTGTTTGAAAAGTGTACAAACCTAACTACTGCTACTATACCTACTGAAGCGATTAGATTGTTATATAAGAATTCAATTAAATCTGTTACCTTGTTAAGTGGCGGAACTATAGGTATTAATAAAGATAATCAACAGGAAAGTTTAGGAACCTCAATTGGAGGAAAAATTACATTTGCTAAATTTACAAAGCTTGAGGAGATAAAAATATCTGACACAGTGGTAGAAATAGCTCCTGACTCGTTTGAAAAATGTGAAAAATTAACCAGTATAGTTGTAGATGAGAACAACCCTGCATATGCAAGTTATAATGGTAACCTTTATTCTAAGGACTATTCTGAGCTTGTTGCTTATGCAATAGGAAATGCAGAAACGACACTTACAGTTCCTACTTCGATTTCTATAACTGATAAAGAAACTAAGGAGGTTATTGCTACATATCCTGTTACAACAATTAAAACCGGAGCATTTACTGATTATCTTACTTTAACTCAAGTCATAATTCCTGACGGAATAAAAAAGATTGAATCAGGCGCATTTGTAGGATGTACCGAGCTTAAAAAGGTATATATTTCAAATACTGTAAATAATGTTGCTACAGCAATATGCAATAAATGTGATTCTGTTAAGTTTTATCTTAACTTCACAGAGGCGAAAAGACCAACGGGCTGGAAGAGTGGTTGGAATAATGGTCGTAAGGTTTACTATTACAAAGATTCTCAACCAACAACTGAAGACTTTAAATACAATTGGTGGCACTATAATGATAAAAACCAAATGGTAGCTTGGAAAAATCCAAACAAATAAAAAGAAGAGTACGCAATTTGCGTACTCTTTTTATATTAAAAGAAATTATTTACCAGAAACAAGTCTTTCTGTGTCCATAGCAATCATCAATTCTTCATTTGTTGGAAGAACATATACCTTAACCTTAGAGTTAGGTGTAGAAATATCAACAATGTTAGGTTGACGTAGAGTTTTTGCATTTAGCTCATAGTCAATTTCTATACCATAGAATTCCATGTTGCGGCAAGCTCTTTCGCGAAGCTCAGGGTTGTTTTCACCCATACCAGCAGTAAATACAATAGCATCAAGACCGTTCATAGCAGCGGTATATGAGCCAATGTATTGCTTAACCTGATATGCAAGGATTTCAGCAGCAAGTCGGATCGTAGCCATGTC
>JAZOCP010000044.1:0-2694 GCA_045596585.1 Eubacteriales bacterium | reverse complement strand
CCAAGGAGTTGGGGGGGCAACTTGTCTTCCTAAGACCGCTTGGCCTCCGACTTAGGTTGTAGAAGCGACGAATAAGTGGAAGTGCCTCCTCCTTGTCACTATCTGCAACTGTTACAAGCACTGTACCATAGTTTTGAACCTGCATACCAGATGCTTGAAGTGCCTTATAGAATGCACGGTTTAATGTGTCATCATAGCCGATTGCCTCACCTGTTGATTTCATTTCAGGGCTGAGGTATGCATCAACACCGCTAATCTTCTTGTATGAGAACACAGGAACCTTACAGTACCAGCGTTTCTTTTCTTGTGGGTAGAGGTCAAATATGCCAAGCTCCTTTAAGCTCTTACCAAGGATTACCTCTGTTGCAATATCAGCCAAGCTGTAGCCTGTTGATTTTGAGAGGAATGGTACAGTTCTTGATGAACGTGGGTTAACCTCGATAATATATACATCGTCATTTGAGTCAACGATAAATTGAATGTTAAATAGACCAATAATTCCTATGCCAAGACCGAGCTTCTTTGAGTAGGTAAGAATTTTGCCCTTAACCTTGTCAGAAATACTAAATGCTGGGTAAACGCTGATAGAGTCACCAGAGTGTACGCCTGTTCTTTCAACAAGCTCCATAATACCAGCAACAAATACGTCGTGTCCGTCACAAATTGCGTCAACCTCTACCTCTTTACCTCTGATGTAGTGGTCAACCAATACTGGCTTGTCCTCGTCAATTTCAACCGCTGTTCTTAGGTATTGACGGAGTTGCTTTTCGTTAGATACAAGCTGCATTGCACGTCCACCAAGAACAAAGGAAGGACGAACTAATACTGGGTAGCCAACCTCCTTAGCAACTCTTACACCGTCAGGAATGTTTGTAACTGCTTGTCCCTTTGGCTGTGGAATTTGTAATTCCTCAAGAATCTTTTCAAAGGTATCACGGTTTTCTGCTCTATCAATTGCTTGACAGTCAGTACCGATTAGCTTAACACCACGCTCATAAAGTGGCGCTGCTAAGTTAATAGCTGTTTGTCCGCCAAGAGATGCAATTACACCATCTGGCTTTTCAAACTCGATAACCTCCATAACGTCCTCAACTGTTAGTGGCTCAAAATAGAGCTTATCTGAGGTTGTATAGTCAGTTGAAACTGTTTCTGGGTTGTTGTTTATAATAATAGCCTCGTAGCCACATTTTTTAATTGTAGTTACTGCGTGTACTGTTGAGTAGTCAAACTCTACGCCCTGTCCGATACGAATAGGACCTGCACCAAGCACGATAATCTTCTTTTTATCTGTGTGAATTGACTGGTTTTTGCCCTCGTATGATGAATAGAAGTATGGTGTGTATGCTCCTACGTGTGCTGTATCAACCATTTTAAAGTTAGGAATGATACCATTTTCATGACGGAATGCATAAACGTCCTTTTCACAAGTACCCCAAAGCTTTGCAATATACTTATCTGAAAAGCCCATTTTCTTTGCATCCTTTAAGAGCTCAGCATTCTTTACATTCTCGGAAAGAGCTTTTTCCATCTTAACGATTTTCTCAAAGGACTTAAGGAAATATTCTGTAATCTTTGTAATCTCGTGTAGCTCACCAGTTGTTACGCCACGACGAAGAAGCTCACAAGCTGCAAATGCGTTGTCATCATGGAATTCGTTTATGTATTCCTTAATTGCCTCAGTTGAAAGCTCGTCAAACTTAGCCATATGTAGGTGGCAAACGCCTATTTCAAGGCTTCTTGCTGACTTAAGTAAGCACTCCTCAAGGTTAGAGCCGATGCCCATACATTCACCAGTTGCCTTCATTTGTGTACCAAGCTTATTTGGAACAGTTGTAAACTTATCAAATGGGAAGCGTGGGAATTTTGCAACGATATAGTCAAGGCTTGGCTCGTGTGATGCCTTAGCACCAGCAACCTCTATTTCGTCAAGTGTCATACCAAGTGCAACCTTAGCAGTTACTCTTGCAATTGGGTAGCCACTTGCCTTTGAAGCAAGAGCTGATGAACGGGAAACACGTGGATTAACCTCGATTAGATAATATTCACTTGTTTCTGGGTTAAGTGCGAACTGTACGTTACAGCCACCTGAAATTTTAAGTGCCTTGATTAGCTTAATTGCGCTATCATTTAGCATCTTATGGTCTTTTTCGTTAAGAGTTAAAATAGGAGCAACAACAAGTGAGTCACCTGTGTGTACGCCAACTGGGTCAATATTTTCCATGCCACAAATGGTAATTGCATTGTCCTCACCATCGCGCATAACCTCAAACTCGATTTCCTTGTAGCCCTTTACGCTCTTTTCAACAAGAACCTGATGAACAGGAGATGCATTTAACGCGCCCTCTGCAAGCTCAACATACTCCTCCATATTGTAGGCAAAGCCACCACCAGTACCACCAAGGGTAAATGCAGGACGAAGTACAACTGGGAAACCTATTTTTTCAATAGCTGCCATAGCCTCTTCCATGTTATTTGCAATTTCTGATGGAATTACAGGCTCACCAATTTCTTGACAAAGCTCCTTAAATAGCTCTCTGTCCTCGGCTCTTTCAATACTCTTTGAGCTTGTACCAAGAAGCTCAACGCCATTTTCCTTTAAAATGCCCTTTCTTTCAAGCTGCATAGCAAGGTTAAGACCTGTTTGTCCACCGATACCAGGAACTATTGCATCTGGACGCTCGTGACGAATAATCT
>JAZOCP010000043.1:0-10348 GCA_045596585.1 Eubacteriales bacterium | reverse complement strand
GGCTCTTGCATACATCACAAAGGAAGATGTAGTTAAGAAGCTCTTTGATGTTATAGCTCCAAAATATGCTGATCGCGTAGGTGGCTATACACAAGTATATAAGCTCGGTCCAAGACGTGGAGATGCTGCTGAAATGGCACTCATTAAGCTTGCTGACTAATTAGCGTAGCAAAAGGCGTTACCTTGAAAGGTAACGCCTTATTTTATTTAATTTTTATACAAAAAGTGCTATAAACCTAATAAAATCAATAGTTATTATTATATGCACATTTGAACATATAATAAAATAAATACAATTTTTGATTGAATTCAAGAAAAAAGCCCTGCATTTTGCAGGGCTTGTCTTATTAATAACCGATTTCGTTTACAACCTTGTACATATCATCAAAGTATTTGCGTCTTTCCTCACAAATAGATTTCATCTCCTTGATTTGCTCATCTGTGAAGCCCTCAAGGTCATCTTCCTTTAATTTGTTTTTATACATTCTATCAAGAATGAGCGCAAACTTAATTTCCATTGATGTAATTTCATTATGGCGAGAAACGATAACAACATCGCTAACTCCAGAAAGTAGAAGCTCAACAGCCTTAAAGCCAGATTTTGCAGCGAAGTTTCTATCAACTAATGTAGGTGTGCCACCACGAACAATATGAGCAGGACGGACAAATCGAGTCTCAACACCGGTGTTTGCTTCAATCTCTTTTACAAGACTTTCACTAAATTCGCCACCAAGCCCCTCGGCAACAACAACTATAAAGCTACGTCTGCCGTTTTTCCTTGCTTCGTTCATCTTAGCAAAGAGTGCTTCCTTGTCAAAAGGCTTTTCTTGAATAGCAACACCAATTGCATTGAGCGCAAGACCTGTTTCAATAGCAATATAGCCAGCGTTTCTACCCATTACCTCAATTACGTTGCAGCGTGCATGTGATTCACATGTATCACGAAGGGCATCGCCAAGCTTCATAACTGTGTCCATTGCAGTGTCATAACCAACAGTGATATCAGATGCTGTAATATCGTTATCAATTGTACCAGAAACACCAATGCAAGGAATTCCACGAATGCTAAGGTCAGTAGCACCTCTGAATGTACCATCACCACCAATAGCAATAATACCATCTATATTGTGCTTTTTGCAGGTTGCAATTGCCTTTTGCATACCCTCTTCTGTCTTGAACTCGTCACAACGGTCAGAGTAGAGGAATGTGCCACCTAAAGAGCCAATATTAGCAACATCATTTTTTGTAAGTGGGCGAACTCTATCATTTATAAGTCCTGAATAACCACCAATTATACCAATAACCTCAACGTCCTTGTTGATAGCAGCGCATGTAACACTCTTAATAACAGAGTTCATACCAGGGGCATCACCGCCAGAGGTTAATATACCAATTTTTCTAAATGTTTTTTTCATATAATCTCCTTTGCAAAGACTGAAAAATAAATAAGTCTTTACACTATAAAATACGTAAAATTTTACCACAAGTATTGTATCACAATAATATTATAAAATCAATACCTTTAGGCAAATTTTGCTGCATTTTAAATGGCTTAGTAATTTTTTATCACACAAAGAATATTATTGTCAAAACTGGTGAATAATAAACCAAATAGGAGGAATTAAAATGAAAATTTTATTATCAATACTTATATCAGTTGCAACCTTTTTTACGTTGAATGCTTTTATACCAAAGGCAGATGAGGCAGAAATTTATGATGCATGTGTACGTCTTCATGTAATAGCAAACTCGGATTCTGAAAGCGATCAGGAGTTAAAGCTAAAGGTAAGGGACAAGCTCCTTGAAAAGGTAGATGAATATGAAGCAAAGGACAAAAAAGAGGCAATATATCTTCTTGAAGAAAATAAAGAAGAGTTAATTACTCTTGCAAAGGAGGTAGTGAGTAAAGAGGGTGAAGACTACAATGTGAAAATTGAAATTGGACTTGAAGATTACCCTACAAGAACATATGAGGATTTTTCCTTGCCAGCTGGTGAATATACCTCGGTAAGAGTGATAATAGGAGAAGGCAAGGGGCAAAACTGGTGGTGCGTATTATACCCACCTCTTTGCACAAGCAGTGCGATTAAATATGATGAGGATGCATATATTGATGTAGGACTAACTAAAGATCAATATGGCTTAATAACAGGCGTAAGTGGCAACTACAAGGTGAAATTCAAATTTTTAGAGCTCGCATCACAAATGGTGAAAAAAGGCGAATGAGCGCAAGCTTGGACACGTCTTCAACATTTTTATAGAAATAGAAAAAGCATAATGCAAGTGGAATAATTATAGAATTAATATAGGCGGGCTGTTTTGGTTTGAAATTGCTCGCCTATATATTTTTTACTAAGCCTTGCAAAAACGATAAAAAAGTAGTAAAATAATAAGAGTGAGTAATAATAACAAAGGAGGAAAAACAGATGTTTGGTTATGTTCGCCCTTGCGTACCTGAATTAAAGGTAAAGGACAATGAGCTATATCGTGCTACCTATTGTGGTCTTTGTCGTACAATGGGCAAAACAACTGGAAGACTTTCAAAGCTTGCACTTAACTATGATTTTGTTTTTCTCGCCCTTGTGCGTATGGCTCTTGGCAAGGATGATGTTAAGGTTAAGATGCGCCGTTGCATGGTTCATCCCCTCAAAAAAAGACCAATGATAGAGCCTAACGATTCGCTAAAATACAGCGCTCGTGCTACTACGATTTTAACTCGTCTAAAACTAAAGGACAACATAAATGATAGTAATGGATTTGCACGTTTGAAAGCAAAAATTGTCGGGGGAGTGTCTGTTTTCTTCAAAAAAACAGATAAAAATCTAAAAGACCTCGAAGCTCAAATTTGTGCTTTGATTGACGAGCTTTCTGCTCTTGAAAAGGAAAATTCAGACTCAATAGATAAGGTGTCTGATGTTTTTGGTAGGCTTCTTGGCATTTTATCATCACATGATGTCGATGGCGGTGAGGGTAGAATATTATATGAGATTGGCTATCACTTGGGCAAGCTCATATATGTACTTGATGCAATAGATGACTTTAATGATGATCTAAAAACAGGGTCGTTTAATGTAATTAAAAACTCCTTTGGTGAACTAAGCGACAACGCAAAAAGTATGCTCAAGTGCGCTATGACTCTTGAGCTTGAAAGAATGTCAAAAGGAATTGAATTGCTTGATTTTACAAGGTGTCGTGATGTTGAAGGAATAGTAAAGAATATTACTTATATAGGCCTACCTGATGAAATTGAAAGGGTAATCCTTGGCAAAAAGAAAGAAAAAATGAAAAAATGATAATTTTTTGAAAATAAAGTGAAATTGTTTTGTAATGTATTTACTTTAGTAATATTTTGTGTTAAGATAATATATATATTTCAAATGGAGGAGATTAAATGAAAAATCCATATGAAGTGCTTGGTATTTCTCCCACCGCAACAAATGAAGAGGTGAGAAACGCATATAGAACCCTTGCTAAGAAATACCATCCAGATAACTATGTAGATAATCCTTTAGCTGATATGGCTGAAGAAAAAATGAAAGAAATCAACTTCGCTTATGATGAAATTCTCCGTCAAAGAGCGGAACAAAAAAATGGTTATAATAGCCAAAAATCAGACACAGGTCGCACAAATTATGGCGCTTATGGCTCAACAAGCTCTAAGGTTCGTCAAGCTATAAACGAGGGCGACTATAAAACCGCTGAAATGCTTTTAAACTCTGTTGAGCAACACAATCGTGATGCTGAATGGTTCTTTTTAAAAGGTCTTGTTTTACTTCATAGTGATTATTATTTTGATGCTATGAACCATATCAATCGTGCATGCGAGCTTGACCCTAATAACCAAGAGTATGCAACATTGCGTGATAATTTAAATGCACAGTCGAATGCATATGGCAATCCATCCTCAAGGCAGGGCATGGGATGTAGCATTTGTGATATTTGTTCATTTCTTGTTTGTCTTGACTGTATGTGCAGATAATTATGAAAAAATCTAAAGAAATAGCCTTTCTCGGCTTAATTACAGCTCTTGGTGCAGTTTGCTTGCTGCTTGGCTCAATAGTTGGCGTTTTAGATATATCATGTGCCGTTTTATCATCGCTTTTACTTATAATTTGCTTTGAGGAGCTCAGGTGGAAGTCGGTGCTTGTATATCTTGCAACCTTAGTTATATCATTTTGCTACACATTTTTTGCATCTCCATTACCAGCTATGGAATATGCAATATTTGCGCTATTTCCACTTCTTATGCCTCTATTTAATAGATTACCTAAAATTCTTGGGTATATAGTAAAGGCATTATATGCACTTTTGGCAAGCGCGCTGACGGTTGCACTTATGTATTTCTTTGTGCCAGGCTCAATTGAAAAGCCATATATGCTTGCAGTATATGTTTTGGTTTATGTTGTTGTAATAGTGCTCTTTGACTTGCTTATTGCAAGATTTAGAAGATATTATTTCTTCAAGCTAAGGCATGCTTTAAGAATTGATCGTTTCTTTAAATAATATATAATATAGTCAATATATACAAAAACACAGTTAGTTAACTGTGTTTTTTTGTTTATTTGTACGATAATTGGCTAAAAAAGTTGACAAACTTTCATTATATAATGTACAATTATAATGTATATTTATATTACGCGCGTAAAGGACGGATAAATATGTTTAGAAGTATGACTGCCTTTGGCAGAGCAAGAGAAACTGTATCAGGAAAGGACATAACCGCTGAGGTTAAATCTGTAAACAATAGATACCTTGATTGCACAGTTAAGATTACAAAGCTATATAGCTTCCTTGAAGAGAAGATAAAAAAATACCTTTTAGAAAAAGGTATCTCTCGTGGCAAGGTTGAAATTTTTATCTCAGTTGACCTGCTTGAGCAAGATGGTGTTGAGATAAACCTTGATACCCAATATGCAAAATCCTATATCGATGCACTAAAGAAGCTTCGTGATACCTTTGATTTGAAGGATGATATTACAGTTTCCCGTGTTGCAATGAATAAGGATATTTTCTCTGTAAAAAAGCCAGAGGATGATATAGAAAAGGACTGGCAGGACATAAAGGTTGTTCTTGACAAGGCGCTTGATACCTTCCTTCAAAGACGTGAAGAGGAGGGCGAAAATCTTTATAACAACATCGTCCAAAAGATTGATAATATCAAAGATTACCTTAAGGTAATTGAAAAGAATTCCGAAAGCGATATTAAGGGCTATGCTGAAAAGCTTGAGGAAAGAATTTTAAAATTCCTAAATGACAACTCTGTTCAAATTGATGAACAAAGAATATTAACAGAGGTAGCAATTTTTGCGGATAAGGTTGCTATTGATGAGGAGCTTGTAAGACTTAATAGCCATTTTGATGCATTTTATGGCATAGTTGCTTCTAATGAGCCAGCGGGTAGAAAGCTTGATTTCTTGCTACAGGAAATGAATCGCGAAACAAATACCATAGGCTCAAAGGCTTCAAATACTGAAACTGCACACTTGGTTGTTAATATCAAAAACGAGCTTGAAAAAATTAGAGAACAAATTCAAAATATCGAGTAATTACTATGAAATTTGTGAATTTAGGCTTTAATAATATGATTCTTGATAGTCGCATAGTCGCTATTGTATCTCCAGACTCAGCACCTGCAAAAAGGATAGTCGCTGAGGCTAAGGACAGTGCGCGCATAATTGATTGCACAGGCGGTAGAAAAACAAAATGTGTTATAATTACCGACTCTGACCATGTTGTTTTATGCGCTCTTTCAAGCGAAGTGCTTGCATCAAGATTAAATGAAAACAAAAATGACAATAATGGAGAATAGAAATGAGAAAGGGTCTTTTATTTATTGTTTCAGGTCCAGCGGGCAGTGGTAAGGGGACAGTTGTAAATGAGCTGATTAGCGCCCATCCTGAAATCACCCTATCAATATCCGCAACAACAAGGTCTCCTCGTCCAAATGAAGAAAATGGTGTTCACTATCACTTCATTTCAAAAGAGGAATTTGTAAAAAGAATAGAAATGGGCAAAATGCTCGAATATGCAACATATAGTGGCAACTACTATGGCACTCCTGAAAAGGAGGTATTAGAAGCTATGGAAAATGGAAAGGATGTAATCCTTGAAATTGAGGTTGCAGGAGCAATGCAAATTAAAGAAAAAATCAAGGGCTCAGTTGCAATTATGCTAACCCCGCCAAACAAGGAGGTGCTTGAGGCACGTTTAAGAGGGCGTGGTACTGAAACCGAGGATGTTATAAAATGGCGTCTTGACAGGGCAAAGGAGGAAATCCTTCTAATGCCACAGTATGATTACGCTGTTATAAATGAAGAAGGCAAAAGCCGTGAGTGTGCAGAGCAAATCTATAAAATTATAGAGGCAGAGCACCAAAAAACCACACACACACAAACAATTATTGAAAAATTTATATAAGCAAAGGAGAGAACAAAATGCTTTATCCATCAATCCAAGAACTTTTAAAGGCTACTGAAAAGGACGGTAAGGAAAGATTAAACAAATACTCAATTACAATGGTTACCGCTAAGTGTGCTCGCGTTATTACTAACGAATATGCTGAGCAAAGCTACTATGCTAATAAGAAAATTAGCAAGGACCAAGACGGACCTGTTACTGTAAAGAGGGAATATAAGGACGAAAAAAGCGTTAAAAATGCTCTTCGTGAAATGAAGGAAGGCGAGTTTGAAATTTACTTACCAGGTGAAGAGGGCTATGAAACCTCAATGGTAGAAATTAAGAACTATGTTGAACCAAAGGAAGAGCCTGTATATATTAAGTCAACACCAAAGCTTGACACCGTAAAGGAAGATGAAGATTACGAGGAAGACGAGCTTGATGAGGACTATGATGAGGAAGAAAGCGAAGAGGAAGGCCTCGATGTTGAAGAATTAATGGGCGCAATCAACGTGTTTGATGATGATAGCGGCTATACTGTCGAGGATGCTGAATAAGACTATTTAAAAAAAGGGGGGAGCGCTGATATGTGCGGTGAATATATTAAGGTTCATATTCTTGATGTGCCATATCACGCCGACTGCGAATATACCTATTATGTCCCCTTTGATTTTCGCGATGAGATTGATAAGGGCTCAATGGTTGTCGTTCCCTTTGGTCGCTCCGATAGACATAAAAGCGCACTTGTTACAGAGTGCGATATAAAAAAGATTGAGGAAATTGGCTCATTTGTAAAGCCAATCATATCTGTTTTATCAGACTATTTAAAGCTTGGCTGTGAGGCACTTGAATTGTGCTTCTTTTTGAAAAATCGTACCCTTTGTACTATTGGCGAGGCAGTTAGATGTATGATTCCATCTGCTATTATGACAAAGACAAGTGAAAGGTTTTTTGCCCTTGAGGGCTCGAAAAGAAAGCTTGAAGGACCAGAGAAGGAAATATACGAGTATATTCTTTCAAATGATGGCTCTCTTAAGGAAAAGCTGTCCGAAAAATTTGAAGATGCTGAGAGATATCTATCAAGGCTTATTAAATCAGGTGCTTTAAAAAAAGAAACCTTTGTTTTGGAAAAGGACAAAAACAAGTACGAAACAAGAGTAAGGCTTGAGGTGTCAAAAAGTGAAGCACTTTTGATTTGTGACGGCTGTGGCACAATAAAGCTGAGGAGCCAAAAGCAAGCCGATATTTTAAAGCTTCTTTGTGAGTTTGATGAGCTAACAGATAAACAGATTTATGATAGCGCCAATGCCCAAAAATCCCATATAGATGCATTAGTTGAAAAGGGACTTGTATCAACATACAAGATAGAGCTAACGCGTGACCCTTATGCCTTTTTGAAGGAAAGAGGAGAGGGCGAGGCTGTTTCCTTAAACGAAGTGCAGAAAAGCGCCTTTGAGGTATTAAAGGAGCTTTATAAAACAAAAGAGCCAAAGGGTGCATTATTATATGGTGTAACCGGTAGTGGCAAAACAAGTGTAATCAAAAAAATGATAGATGAGGTAATAAATGATGGTAGAGGAGTAATAATTCTTGTGCCAGAAATTTCCCTTACCCCACAAACCGTGTCAGTTTTCTGCTCGTATTATAAGGACCGTGTTGCGGTTATTCACTCATCGCTTTCAGCGGGTGAGAGATTTGATACATACAAAAGAATTTTAGAGGGCAAGGCAAGTATAGTTATCGGTACTCGCTCGGCAATTTTTGCCCCTATTAAAAACTTAGGTATGATAGTTATTGACGAGGAGCAAGAGCACACATATAAATCCGATACAAGTCCAAAATATAGCGCACACGATGTTGCTCGCTTTAGATGTGCAAAAAATAACGCACTAATGCTACTTGCCTCGGCAACACCATCACTTGAATCATATTATAAGGCACTTGAAGGTACATATACCCTTGTTAAGATGATGACAAGATATGGAAATGCCACCTTACCTGACGTTATAGTTACAGATATGCGTAAGGAGAGGGCAAGAGGAAATATAAGTCCATATAGCATAAAGCTTGCTGAATATTTAATTAGAACAAAGCAAGACGAAAAGCAGTCAATTCTGTTCTTAAATCGCCGTGGCTTTCTTTCATCAATTTCATGTCAAAGCTGTGGAGAGGTGCTTGAGTGCCCAAATTGCTCAGTTGCCTTAACCTACCACTCATATAAAAAAATTGATGAGGAGCTAACCTTAGAAAACGCACACGCAGTCCTTGAAAAAAATGGAGTTTTGCGTTGCCATTACTGTGGATATCGTACACGTGTCCCAGAAAAATGTAAATGTGGAGAAAGCGATTTCAACTATGTAGGCTTCGGTACTCAAAGGGCGGAGCAGCTTCTTTCTGAGCTAATACCAGATATAAAAACACTACGTCTTGATGCAGACACCACCACATCAAAATCCTCATATGAAAGGATTTTAGGTGATTTTAAAAACAAAGAGGCAGATGCATTAATCGGCACACAAATGGTGACCAAGGGGCATAATTTCCCACTTGTTACTTTAGTTGGAGTTATGCTTGCTGATACTATGCTTTACACAAGTGATTTTCGTGCAGCCGAGCGTACCTTTTCTATGCTAACACAGGTTATAGGAAGGGCAGGACGCGCAAAGGATCATGGTATTGCAATCATTCAGACAAGCTCACCAAACGACCAAACCATTCAGCTTGCTGCAAGACAAGACTATGATTCATTTTATGAAAATGAAATTCAAATAAGAAAGGCATATACCTTTCCTCCATTTTGCGATATTGCATTAATTACTCTTTCTTCAGTTGATGAAATGGCACTTGATAGCCTCGCGCGTGATGTGATTTCAAGGCTCGAGGGAGATATGAAAAAGCTTGGTGCACCCGCAATTGCCTATGGTCCGTTTGAGGCACCTATTTATAAGGCACAGGGTCGTTATCGCAAAAGAATTATTATTAAATGCAAGTTAAATAATAGCCTAAGAGAGCTATTTTCTAAAATATATATTGATTTTTCAGGCAAGGGAGAAAAAAGCTTTATTTCAGTTGATTTCAACCCCTCAAGCCTATAAGGAGAAGAAATGGCAGTACTTAAAATTGTTACAGAGGCGGAAAACGAGGAGTTTTTAAGAAAAAAGAGCCGTGAGGTTACTGAAATCACTCCAAGAATAACCACTCTTATTGACGATATGATAGAGACAATGCGTGCGGCAAATGGCTGTGGTCTTGCTGCTGTGCAGGTCGGTGTATTGCGCCGCGTGGTTGTTATCGAAACAGGAGAGGGTCTTTTTGAGTTTATAAATCCTGTAATTGTAAGAAAATCTGGCTCGCAGGAGGGCAACGAGGGTTGCCTTTCACTTCCAGGTAAATGGGGAGTAACCAAGCGTCCACAGTGCGTGACCGTGCGCGCCCTTGACCGTAATGGTGACGAGTTTGAGCTAACAGGCTATGACCTTTTAGCAAAGGCGATGTGCCACGAGATTGACCACCTTGACGGAATTTTATACACTGACAAGGTAATTAAAATGTTAGAGGCAGATGAGGTAGAATGAGAATATTATTTATGGGCACCCCAGAGTTTGCAATGTGCAATCTTGAGGCGATATATAATTCTGGCAATGAAATAGTTGGCGTTGTAACTACCCCCGATAAGCCAAAGGGCAGAGGTATGGTTTTAACTCCAAGCCCAGTAAAAAGCTTTGCGCTTGAAAAGGGACTTAAGGTCTTTCAACCACAAACCCTAAAAGATGAGTCGTTTTTGCCAACACTAAAGGAGCTTGACCCTGAGCTAATAATTGTAGTTGCATATGGTAAAATTTTACCAAGCTATGTGCTCGATTACCCAAAATATGCATGTATAAATGCACACGCGTCTATTTTGCCTAAATATCGCGGTGCTGCCCCTATTCAACGTGCGATTATGGACGGA
>JAZOCP010000042.1:0-2611 GCA_045596585.1 Eubacteriales bacterium | reverse complement strand
ACGCATATCAGAGTTGTGAATATCGTGCCCATATTTACAATTATTGAGCAAGCTTACACCATAGTTACCCTCGGACAAGTCAGCATATTTGTGACCGCAAACCTCAAACTTAGCTTGTTCCCAGCTTGTATTATAGTGAGTAGGACGCTCAATATAACCAAATTGAACCTCATAGGTTGCCTTGTCAGTATTAATATCAACAGGGAAGCTAACCTTTAAAATTTGGCTCTTTTCGTGCCAATCAACCTTTGTTTCAAAGTCGATTCTTGGCATGCTTTCATAGAACCAAATGGTTTGAGAAATTTCACTACTCATATGCTTTTTCTTAAATGAGATACCTGTTTTAGCACCATTAACAACAGTTTTAACATCATATGCATTGCCAAGGTCATATTCTTTGTCATTTGAAGAGCGTTGTAGCTCCCATGCAGAATATGCATCTGGATAATCCTCAAAAGCAATGAAACGGTTAGCAAGAGCACCACGCTTGATAACTTCGCGATGATTCTTTTTATCGTAGATTGATGTAATATTGCAGTTTTTGTCGAATTTAACAGAAAAATACTTTGTAAATACTGTATTGCCTTTAACCTCAATTGTGTTTTTGGTATCAAGCTCAGAAATAACCTTATAGCCCTTTGGAGGAATATTGCTAACGGAAACGCATTGTCCGTCTATATCAACAACACCAGAGCCTGTAAATGAATGTGGGTTGAATATTACATAACCACTATCTTCAACGTTAGAAGCAATGTAATCATAAACTGTCTCTCTTATTTTATTAGCATTTTGCTTAACCTCGGCATAATCCTTGTCGCTTCTTTCATAAACCTCTGGAATAGATGAGCCTGGGATTATATCGTGGAATTGGTTTACAAGTACAACCTCCCACATATTATGAAGCTCTTCCTTAGGGAATTTAGCGCCTCTAATTTTATCAAGCATAACACAAAGCGCCTCAGTATCAAGAAGTAAAAACTCGCAATCACGGTTGTTTTTCTTGTTTTTTGCAATTGAAGTATATGTTCCTCTATGGAATTCAAGGTATAATTCGCCTTGCCAGCTTGGAACAAGCTCTGGCTTTTTTTTCATACTCTTTTCAAGATTGTCAAGAAATTCACCAGCAAATCCTATTTTCGCTTGTGCGATTTGAGGAACACCTGCATTTGCACGTCTTAAATTCTCAAGCATGTGTGCAGTTGGTCCACCGCCACCATCACCCCAACCAAAGGTTAGGAGTGCTTCGTTGTGTAGATTCTTTTGTTGATATCTGTTCCATGCACCATCAACATATGAAAAATCAGTGTGAGGAATATAAGTAGATGTTCTTTCAGGAACACGGCCCTTCTTTTCTTGTTGAGCAGTTATAAAATATGTATTGATTTCTGTTCCATCAAGACCTTTCCATTTAAAGGTATCATAAGGAACAGTATTTGTATCATTCCAACCAATTTTAGATGTTACAAACCAGTCAACATCGCTCTTTCTTAAAATTTGTGGTAGAGCAGCACTATAACCAAATACGTCAGGTAACCATAAAACGTGGCTCTCAACACCAAACTCATCACGGAAGAAGTTTTTGCCATATTGTACTTGACGTACAAGGCTTTCACCACTTGAAAGGTTGCAGTCAGCCTCAACCCACATAGCGCCCTCGACTTCCCATCTGCCAGCCTTAATCATAGCCTTGATTTCTTCATATAGCTCTGGGCATTCTTCCTTAACCATCTTATAAAGAACAGCTTGAGAGGACATAAATTTATACTCAGGGTAGCGTTTCATAAGCTCAATAACAGTAGCAAATGAGCGTTGTGCCTTTTCTCTTGTTTGGTCAATTGTCCAAAGCCAAGCAATATCAATATGTGTGTGACCTATACAAATAGTTTTGATATCTTGGTCCTTGCAGAATTTTTGATAAAATTCCTTTTGTAAATATGCATCAGCTACTTTAACTGATTCATAAAACTCAGGGGAAGGTAACTTCAACATATTAACAAGAGAAGTTGATTTTTCAAGAATTGATAAAATATTTTGATATGTATATGTGTTTTCATCAAGAAATTCAATGATGTCGAAAGGAACAGCTAAGTCGTAGTAATATTTTTTCACATCAAGGTTTTCTTCTACAATATTAACATCAAAGCGCAATCCCTTGCGTTCATGCTCCATACCAGAGTATGCATATATCATAACATCATAGGAATCCTTGCCGTCTAACATAATATATGTATGATTTGCATCCATACCTTGGCGAATATGACCATCAACATA
Source organism: Eubacteriales bacterium (assembly GCA_045596585.1). GTDB lineage: Bacteria > Bacillota > Clostridia > Oscillospirales > CAG-272 > RGIG2000. The sequence goes on along the minus strand of JAZOCP010000042.1, from coordinate 340 downwards.
AGCTATAAGCTGTGGGTTGACAGCATCCCAACAGTTGCCAATTCCTGTATCAATTGATAGCTTTAGCTCCTTGCCAACCATTTCTTTTGGTGTATGCACGGTAAATGCAAACCAAGCGTGTGAGTCACGTACCTCGCCCCATCTCATATCCTTTGTAAAGGGAACAAAATCATCAGTTTTAGGCAAATCAGAGCCAACCTTATATTCGCATAAAGGCTTATATATGATATTTTCAACAGGGTATGAGGCAACAGGCGTATATTTTCCAATTTCGCGCATCATAACCCTTAAATTTCTGACTGTTTCATTAATTGGTTTCATAAAAATCTCCTCAATTAAA
>JAZOCP010000041.1:0-17403 GCA_045596585.1 Eubacteriales bacterium | reverse complement strand
GCAGGTATTGAAAAGATAACCGTTGGTAAGCTATATATCGGTGGCTGTACTCTTGCAACACACCTTGCAAATGCAAAAAGTGGTAATAGAGGATATGATTACAAGATAATTACATCCAGCTCATGGGTGGCACAGGGCAACAAGTCTATTCAATTCGCTGTTGAAAGCGACGACTGGGACTTTATCACATTCCAACAGGCAAGCGGATATAGTGGAATTGCTGATACATACGATGATTTAGTTGACCTAATTAACATTGTAGAGCCACTAAATCCATCAGCACGTCTTGCATGGCATATGACTTGGGCATATAAGACTGGCTCAAGCCACGCTGACTTCCCTAAATACAACAATGACCAAATGACTATGTATAATGCAATAGTTAATGCGGTTAATACAAAGATTTTAACTAACGAAAAAATTGAACTTGTAATTCCATCAGGAACTGCAGTACAAAACGTAAGAACGTCATTTATCGGTGACACGACTCGTGATGGCTATCACCTCTCATATGGAATTGGTAGATATATTGCATCAATGACGTTTGTCAAGGCACTAACAGGACTTTCAATTGATAACTCTGTAACTCGTCCAGATGACGTTGACAGCTATGAATTAAAGGCTATTATTGAAAGCGTAAATAACGCAATTAATACGCCATACGCGATAACCAACTCATCCTACCCAACAACACAGGGTGGCACAGGTGGTGACGACTCCGAAAATGTTGGCACAATTCCAGAGGGATACGTACAGTTAACAGCTACTCAAATGGGACTTACCTTTGCAAGCTTCTATAACACATCAGGCACGGGCTCTTGGGAGGCAACAGACAATTCCTTTGCAAGAGGCTTTATGGCGACAAAGAAGTTCACACGTGAGGAATTACCAGTTGGCTCAATTATTGAGATTGCAAGTGGATGGCAATACCGTCCTGAGGGCTGGACCTACACAGGCACAAGACCAGGTAATGTAACCACACTAAGAATTGTAATTGACGAGGACTGGTGGGGCTCATATACCGAGAGGGCATTTAATATTTCACAGGTTTCACATACAACAAGTAATAACGTTGCAATTACACTTTCAACCGACGAGGTTGCGAATACAATATTCAAGATTATAGTACCTGCCGACGTTGCACCAGATGTTGACGAGCCAACAGTTGACCCAGATACCCCAGAGGTTGACCCAGATGAGCCAACAGTTGACCCAGATACCCCAGAGGTTGATGACACAACCATTTACGTGAGCTCAAGCGACTGCGATAGCGAGGTTGTAGTAATCAACGGAAAAGAGTATAGAGCATTAAGCGTTGACGCTATGGGCTATCAAAAGAACGCATACTACTATTCCCAAAACAAGGGTGCTGAAATTTACGAAAGTGGCACATCGGGAACTCCTGCAAAGTTCTTTGCAACAAAGATATTTACAAAGAGTGACTTGCCAACAGGTGCAGTTATTTGGGTAAACAGTGGCTGGCAATATCGTCCTGAGGGCTGGACCTACACAGGCTCAAGACCTGGAAACGTGACTACAACCTACGTAACAGCTGACGAAAGCTGGTGGGGCACACATACGCAAAAGGGCTTTAATATCTCAAAAACTAATGGCTCTGCACTAACAAGTGCTGATTACACAGCCGAAACAATACACGAAAACTTTAAAATCTATATTCCAGTAGAGAATATACAAGAGTAAGGAGGAGGTCAAAATGAAATACGTAAAACCAACAATAGAAATTATTGAGCTTGAAGCAGAAGACATTATGACAGCCTCAACTCAAGGCTCTATAACCGTAAATGGTACAACCATAACAGGTGAGGAAAATGAGTTTTCTGCATTTTTCGAGGATTTACTCGGTTAATTAAAAAGAAAAGAGTGCTACCTTGGTAGCGCTCTTTTTAATTATTACTTGAAAACCTACAATTTAAATGATAAAATAATTATATACTGTTTGTGAGGTGATTATATGATTTATAATGAATTTAAGGAGCTTAAATTATCAGCGCTTGGCTTTGGCACTATGCGTCTACCCACAATTGACGGGGACAACGCAAAAATTGACCAAGAAAAGGTTAATTCAATGTTTGACTATGCAATAAAGCAGGGGGTGAATTACTTTGATACTGCATGGGGCTACCATATGGGTGGGTCAGAAATTGCAGTTGGCAAAGCGCTTGCTCGCCACCCAAGAGAAAGCTTTTATTTAGCAACTAAATTCCCAGGCTACGATATAAATAATATGGGTAAGGTGGAGGAAATATTTGAGCGTCAGCTTGAAAAATGTGGCACCACGTGGTTTGATTTCTACCTTGTACATAATGTTTGTGAGGCAAATATAGAGTATTACCTCGACCCAAAATATAAAACAGTTGAATATTTACTTGAACAAAAGAAAAATGGCAGAATTAAGCACCTTGGCTTTTCAACTCACGCAGATTTTAATAACTTTAAGCGCTTTCTTGATATGTATGGGGAGCATATGGAGTTTTGTCAAATTCAGCTTAACTACCTTGATTATGAATTCCAAGATGCTAAAGCAAAAATTGAGTATTTAAAAGAGTTAAATATTCCCGTTTGGGTTATGGAGCCTGTGCGTGGCGGACGATTAGCTAAGCTTTCCAAAGAGGAAGAGAGTGAGCTTAAAAAAATAAGAGATAACGAAAGCGCCCCAGCACTTGCATTTAGGTTTGTGCAGTCAATTCCCGAGGTGGTAGTTACCTTGTCTGGTATGTCGGATTTTGAGCAAGTAAAGGAAAATATTAAAACCTTTGAGGACTCAAAGCCATTTAATGACGAGGAAATGAAAAAAATCCTTGCCCTTGGTAAAAAAATGACAGAATGTGTGCCTTGTACCGCCTGTCGCTACTGTACTGAGTATTGCCCAATGGGACTTGATATACCAAAATTAATCTCACTTTATAACGAACAGGTTTTCTCGGGTGGTGGCTTTATTGTGTCAATGAATTTAAACACATTGCCAGAAAATAAGCGCCCCAGTGCCTGTATTTCGTGTGGTGCGTGCCAAGCTGTGTGCCCACAAAATATAAAAATCCCAGAGATTATGAGCGATTTTGTAAATAGAAGAAAATAAGAAAAAAGGAACAGGTTTTAGCCTGTTCCTTTATTTTATTTGTTTTCGTTTTCTGCTTTTTTAAGGTTTTCCTTAGCAACAACAAGCATAAGCTTAATTCTGTTCTCTTGGTTAACCCTTGTAGCGCCTGGGTCGTACTCAATATCAACAATGTTGAGCCTTGGATCAATACGTCTAACCTTATTCATCATGCCCTTTGCAGCAACGTGACAGGGTAGGCAACCAAAAGGCTGAACAATTACGATATTTTCATATCCGTGGTCGGCAAATTCAAGCATTTCTGCTGCTAAATACCAGCCCTCACCCATGCTGTTACCAACACTAATTACACCCTCGGCACGCTTCTTTAGGTCGTTTACTCTTTCAGGTGGAACAAATGCTGGATTAGCCTCAATAGCTGAAATTAATATGTCCTCCATTTTGAACATATATTTCATAGCAATTTCCAAAATAGCACGCTTAGCGCCATTTCCACCATAAAGCCTTAAATCCTCAAGAGCACCGTTGGTCTTATAAATACCAAAGCCTAAAATGCTTGGCACATAAACCTCACAGTCCTGACTTGCTAAGAAGTCCTCTAAGTGGTTATTACCATTTGCAGAATACTTAAGGTATAATTCACCAATTACAGCAACCTTAACCTTAGGTGTCTTTACAATTTGTATTGAGGCGAAATCATCAGCGATTTTCTTAAGATTTTTCTTAATTGCGCGAACAGAAAAACCACGACCCTTAGAAAATAGTTGACCAAGATATGTGGTCCACTTATCAATCATTTGGTCGGTTTCGCCCTTATTTACCTCATATGGGCGAATTTGATTGCTACAAATCATAATCATATCGCCATAAATAAGACCCGCAAGGGCAGAAAGAAGTGCGGCAGGTGATAAAAGTGCGCCTGAATTAAACTCAAGTCCCCAAATGTTTGCAGAGATAAATGGTACATTTGGAAAGCCTGCCTTTTCAAATGCCTTTCTCATAAGGTTTATGTAGTTACTGTCACGACAGCCACCACCGGACTGAGTAATAATCATAGCAACCTTGTCGGGGTCATACTCACCACTTTTCATAGTAGCAAGCATTTGTCCTGTTGTAAGCATAGCAGGGTAGCACATATCGTTGTGAAGATACTTAAGTGCAAGCTGTAAAACCTCAGGACCCTCGTTTTGCATAATTTCAATTTTATAGCCCTGTCTTTGTAGAATAGGCTTTAATATCTTGAAATGTATAGGTGCCATAGCTGGGGAAAGAATAGTGTAGTCCTTCTTCATCTTACGGATGAATTTAACTCTTTCTCTGTAATGTGAATCCTTAATCATCATTACCCTCCTTCCTTTGCTGGTCAATAGCTGCAACAAGGCTTCTTAAACGAATCTTTATTGCACCAAGGTTAGTAACCTCGTCTATCTTAATTTGTGTATATAAGTGACCATAATGCTCAAGTAAGCTACGTGCCTCATCAGTTGTAAGTGCGACAAGACCACAGCCGAAGGAAACAAGATGTACAAGGTACATGTCCTCTTGTCCTGCAACATACTTAGCAGCAGAGAATAAGCGCTGGTGGTATGTCCATTGGCTACGAATATTTACATTGAACTTAGGCACTAAGGAGGCAACTGCATCCTCGGAAACTACCGCAAAGCCAAGTGCACAAATAAGCTTGTGAATACCGTGGTTAATCTCTGGGTCAGCATGATAAGGACGACCTGCAAGTACGATAATCTTCTTGCCTTGAATACGGGAAGCCCTAATTATCTTTTGACCCTCCTCTAAAACGTCAGCCATATAGTCATCATAAGCCTTATAAGCAAGCTTAACAGCGCGCTTAACCTCACCACCTGAGAATTTACCAAAGTGGCGCTCAAGCATTTTATGAGCGTGGGAAGCAAAAGCCTTTCTTTGATGAGGACCAAGATAGTCGTTTATATATTTTATATTTCCAAAGTTAAGGGTATTAGCCTCAATAACCTCTGGGTAGCCGGCAATAACTGCACAGTTATAGCAGTTTTTACCACGCTTTTCATTAAAGTTATAGGTTTGGCATGGATAGAATATGTAGTCAACACCCATTTCAATGAGCTTTTGAATGTGACCGTGCATCATCTTAGCAGGGAAGCACACAGTATCAGAAGGAATAGTGCCTTGACCCTTCAGATAAAGCTTTCTGTTTGAAAAGCCACTCATTTTTACAGTAAAGCCAAGCTCTCTAAAGAAGGTGTTCCAAAATGGATACATTTCGTACATATTAAGACCCATAGGAAGACCAATTACACCACGAGTGCCCTCACCCTCTGGCATTTCGGCAAGCTTTTTAAGCTTGTACTCGTAAAGGTTAAGTGAGTCGTCCTGTGCCTTGCTTGTAACAGGCTTTTCACATCTGTTACCGCCGATAAATCTACGTCCACCACCGAAATCATTTACAGTTAGGTGGCACTTGTTGTTACAGCCTTGGCATGTAACATTTTTAATAGAATAAGTAAAGTCCTTTAATTCCTCATATGAAAGAATGCCAGATTTACCACTATTATTTTTCATTTGGTTAGCATAAAGTGCAGCACCATAAGCACCCATCATACCTGCAATATCAGGACGAATAACATCAGCACCAATTTCTTGCTCAAACGCGCGTAAAACTGCATTATTTAAGAATGTACCGCCTTGAACAACAATTTTCTTACCAAGCTCCTCAGCAGAGTGAACTCTGATAACCTTATAAAGCGCGTTTTTAACAACGCTTATAGAAAGACCGGCTGAAATATTTTCCACAGTAACGCCTTCCTTTTGCGCCTGCTTAACAGATGAGTTCATAAATACTGTACATCTTGAGCCAAGGTCAACAGGGTTATTGCCAAAGAGTCCTAAATTAGCAAACTCATCAATTGGGTAGCCAAGTGAATTTGCAAAGGTCTGCAAAAATGAACCACATCCAGAGGAGCATGCCTCGTTTAGGAATATATTATCAATTGCGCCATTGCGAATTTTAAAGCACTTCATATCTTGTCCACCGATGTCGATGATAAATTCAACATCAGGCATAAAATATTTAGCAGCAGTAAAGTGCGCAACAGTTTCAACAACACCAATATCAATGCCAAGGGCATTTCTCATCATGTCCTCGCCATATCCAGTAACTGCACTCGATACGATATTGATATTTGGGTATTTTTCGTACATTTCAATAAGAGTATCTCTTACAACGTCAATAGGCTTGCCTTGGTTTGATTGATATTTAGAGAAGATTATTGAGCCATCCTTGTCGGTTAATACAACCTTTAAGGTTGTAGAGCCAGAGTCAATACCTAAATAAGCATCACCGTCATAGCTAATTCCTTCTTTTCTTGGAACGCTATGTGCATTGTGGCGCTCAATAAATTCATTATACTCGTCTTGATTTGCAAAGAGAGGACGAAGAGAAGAGTCAGCAGTAAAGTCTGACTTTTCGCCAATAATATCATAAGCTCTCTTTAAATCTACCTTTTCCTCAGCATAGTAAGCAGCACCAAGTGCAACAAAAACAAGTGAGTCATCAGGACAAGTGCCCTTGCAACCAAGAGTTTTGTCAAATGCACGTCTTAATTCCGAAAGGAAGGTAAGTGGACCACCGAGGTAAACAATATTACCCTCAATTGGGTGACCCTGTGCAAGACCTGTAATTGTTTGGTTAACTATTGCATAAAAGATGCTGGCGGAAATATCTTCCTTTCTTGCACCTTGGTTAAGTAGTGGTTGAATATCAGTTTTTGCAAAAACACCACAGCGAGATGCAATAGAATAAATCTTTTCATAGTTCTTTGCAAGCTCGTTCATCTCGCCTGTTTCAATTTGCATAAGGCTTGCCATTTGGTCAGCAAACGCACCTGTACCACCAGCACAGGTACCATTCATACGAACCTCAAGGTTGCCCTTTAAGAATAAAATCTTTGCGTCCTCGCCACCAAGCTCAATAACAACGTCCGTGTCGGGAAGTCTTTGGCTAATAGCTACCTTAGTAGCATAAACCTCTTGAACAAAAGGAACTCCCGCACGCTCAGCAAGGCCCATACCAGCCGAGCCAGAAACGGCGCAAACCACAGGCTCGGTAATATTAAATTTATCTATCAAGCCCTTGATTACCTCACGGGTTTTTTCCGTAATCATGGCAAAATGACGCTCATAGCTTTTATGTATGAGGTTGCCCTCGTCATCAAGCACAACACATTTTATGGTTGTTGAGCCAATATCAATTCCGATTTTCATGGTTTTTCCTTTCTTAATGGATTTTCTTCATATAGCTTAGGTATCTAAGACCAATCTTTGACCACTTAAAGCCTAAATTCTTAAGCTCGTTAGTTGTAAATGAGTTGCTCATAGGAATGTTCTTAGAAGCGGAGGCAATTGAGTTGTAGAAGGAAAGAACAGCTACGTCCTTATCGCTAATTGACTCCTTAAGAGATTTTTCAAACATCTCACGAGATACCTTCTTTATGCGTCTGAAGAACTTCTTTTTGAACACGTCAACAGTAAATAACTGTGGATTGTATAGGTTGTAAATATTGTTTACTCTGTTATAAAGCGCCAAGCGAACGTAAGCATCAGCACACTCATCAACAGGAGTAAAGTCAATAGGATACTCAGCAAGCTCCTTGCTATATTTACCAACCTTCAAAAGGCCACGGAAACGACCAAGGAAGCCGTTGTCCTCTGGGTTCTTTTGGAATTTACCGTCTGAAACTCTCCATGTAAGGTTACCAATACGGAAGATGTTTGCCTTAAGACCCTCCTCACGGGCAAGCAATACAATTTCCTCAGCCTTATATTTTGAGTGAATATATACGTTTTGTGTATGGTTTTGTCCTATATCAAGGCTAAACTCGTCAAATGTTGCATCTGGATTTCTTTGCTCAACAGTACCAGAGCCATGGACACTGGCGGTTGAGGTGTGCTGAAGAATAGCACCGGAGGCACGACAGAAGTCAATAACGTTTTGTGTACCCATAACGTTTGTACGCTCAAGGTCGGCATAGTGTCCTGCGTGGCTAACATTTGCAGCGGTGTGAATTACCATATCAACCTTGTGTGTAAGGGTTGCGTACTCGTCATCACTTAAGCCAAGCTTTGGCTTTTCAATATCGCCAATTTTAACCTTGTATCTAAAATATTCATACTCCTTAGGGAAGTAGTATTGAAGTGATTTTTTTAGCTTATCCTTATCACGAACAAGGCAAATAACATGTAATTCACGTCTTAAAAGCTCACGTAAAATGTGTGAACCAAGGAAGCCTGTTGCACCAGTTAAAAGAACATATTTAACCTCGTTATTAAGCAAGATACTTGAGTTATGCTTAATTAGCTCATTTACGTTTATGTGGCTTTCCTCTTCCTCAGCCCTTTGCTTCATAGCGATAAGCGCTTTTTCAAGCATTTCAGCAGTTGGGTTTTCATAAATTTCTTGAGCCTGTACACCGATAATCGCAGCAGCCTCAAATGCAGCTAAGCTATAGCCACCAATATCAAAGAAGTCATCCTTAATACCGATATTTGTACGTCCAAGCACGCTTTCAAATGCGTTTACAATTCTTTTTTGCTCCTCAGTGGTTGGTGCAACGTAAACAACAGTCTTGTTTACAACAAGCTCCTCAACCATCTTAATAGCCTCTTTACGCTTTATTTTAAGAGTTGTGGTTTTTGGGAAATCTCTTGAAATAAATGCAAGAGAAACAACTCTTTTATAAGAAGGAAGATTAGCGTTAATCTCCTTTACCTTAGCTCTAATATTGTTAACTGTGGTGTGGTCGTTTATATCAACAGGCTGAATAGCAGCACAAAGCTTGCCCTTGCCCTCGTAAACTAAAACGTCCTTAACGCCATCGATTACTGCAAATTGAGCTTCAATTTCCTCTGGGTAAATATTTTTACCGTTATCAAGAATAATTAGGTTCTTTGAACGACCTGTTATGTAGAGATAGCCCTCATCATCAAAGTGACCAAGGTCACCTGTTTTTAACCAACCATCCTCTGTAAATGCTTCCTTGGTTGCCTCTTCATTCTTATAGTAGCCAAGCATAACGCCAGAGCCCTTTACAAGAATTTCACCATTTTCAATTTTAACATCCATATATGAAACAGGTGTACCAACAGAGCCAAATTTATTTGATTTAGGGTAGTTTGCAGAGATAAGTGGGGCGCATTCAGTAAGACCGTAGCCTTGATACATATTAATGCCGAATTCATCAAATGCCTCAGCAATTTCTGGGCGTAGGGCAGCACCACCAACAATTACGTTTGTAAGGTCTCCACCGAATTTTGCAAGTAGCTTTTTATAAAGCTTACGACGCGCATCAATTCCAAAGAATTTGAGGAATTTATTAATCTTCTTTGCAAGTGCAATTTTGCGTTTATATGGACCTGTGGAGATGCTTTCCATAACCTTTTTATAGAAAACCTCGGCAATGGTTGGAACAACCAAGATAACAGAAGGCTTAAATCTATTTAGGTTGGAAACTATATTTTCAAGCTTATCATTTATACAAACTGTTGCACCACAGTAAAGAACGCCGAGGTTGTCAACGGTTAATTCAAATGTATGGTGGATAGGAAGAACGGACATAACAACAGGGTCCTTTTTAACGTTTTGAGCATAGTCCATTCTGTAAATATCATTAATATTTGATGTGATATTTCTTTGGCTAAGCATAACGCCCTTGCTAAGACCAGTTGTACCAGAGGTGAATAAAATTTCTGCAAGTGCATCTGGGTCAATCTCTGGTAGGGTGGTTGGCTCAGTACGAAGAATTTCACGGTAGCGAGTACCAGAGAAGCTTATAACCTCTGTGATTTTATTATCAGCCTCTTCAATATCACGCATCATGGTCTCAAACTCCTCAGAGAGGAAAACCATATCAACATCACCCATAACCAAAAGGTTAAGAATATCCTCCTTTGGTAGCATTTTGTCAATAGGAATAACCACGTTTGCACTACAAGCTATGCCAAGGAAGGTTGTAACCCAAGGGTAGCTTGATGAGCCAATTATAGCAACGTGCTTGCCAGAATAGCCCTTGTTTACAAACCAAGATGCCACTGCATAGATGTCCTTTTGGAACTCGGTATAGGTCTTGCTAACAACAGAATCGCCAACGATATACTTGTAAGCATCTCTGTCCTTGTACGCCTTTGCAATTTCCTTTACAAATTCTTGTAGGTTTACAATCATCTTATTCATGAACTAAAAACTCCTATCTCGTCCTTCAATTTATACGTGATATAAACTTTATATATTATACTATATTTTTTAAAATAAGCAATAGCTTTGAGAAAAATTTATCAAAATTTCGCACTTTTGAACGAAAAACAGTAACATAGCGCACGCGATTTTTATATAAATAGTACAATGTGTACAAAAAGATGCTTGACAAAGTCAATAAATTGGTCGATTTTGTCAAAAATAACATAAAATGGAATTAATAAATTTTATTTAAGTAGAAAAATTTTTTTAAAAAAGCTTTCTCAAATGTTGAAATTAATAGCTAATTATGGTATAACTAATAAAGAATATTAAGCGGAGGCTAATTCAAATGAAAAGATTATTTAAAGAGCATCAAATAAGAAATACAATTGACCTAAATGGTAACTGGCAATTTATCACCGATGAAGAGGGAATTGGTGAAAAAAATGGCTGGCAAAATGGTCTGCCATCTAATGCTGTGACAGTAATTGTTCCATCACAATGGAATAATGAATTTGGACTTTTAACCTACACAGGCCTTGCATGGTATGAAAAGAAGTTTTCAACTAATGGTGGCACATTACATATAGAATTTGGTAGCGTAATGACAAAGGCAGATGTATGGCTTGATGGTGTAAAGTTAGGTGAGCACTACGGTGCATTTACACAGTTTGAATTCATTGTTAATAATGTTAGCAAGGGAGAGCACACATTGGTTGTACGTGCAGACAACCGCTTTGATAGTCAGTCCTTCCCACAAAGCTATACAGACTGGTACAATTATGGTGGTATTGCAAGAGATGTGCAGGTTGATGAATTAAAGGGAATTGTAATTCTTACAAACCATTTAGTTTACACCTTGTCTGATGATTTAAAAAATGCAACAGTACATAGTGAGCTTGAGCTGGTAAATGCAGAAGATACAGCTATTTCCTCACCACTTACAGTAATGGTTGGTGATAATACAATTTATAGTGGTGAAATCACCCTTGAGGCAGGGGAGAAAAAATCAATTTCAACACCTGATGTAACACTTGAAAATATCGGAATTTGGGACACGTCCTCGCCAATTTTATATACAGTAGTGGCTAAAACCGACACAGATGACCTATACGATAGAGTAGGCTTTAGAAAAATTGAGGTAAAGAACCTTGACATTCTTTTAAATGGCAAACCAATTGAGCTTTTAGGTGTAAACCGTCACGAGGAGCACCCAGAATGGGGCTTTGCATTCCCACCTAAGCTTATGAAAAAAGACCTTGATATTATTCATGACCTTGGCTGTAACACAATAAGAGGCTCACACTATCCAAACTCAAGAATATTTATGGATATGCTTGATGAGGACGGTATGCTATTCTGGTGTGAAATTCCAATGTGGGGCTGTGGCTTTGGAGAAAAGGCACTTATGGACCCAGTTGTAGTTGAGCGCGGACTTAACATGCACAGGGAAATGACAAAATACTACTACAACCACCCATCAATTATTATTTGGGGTATGCATAATGAAATTTATACCCCATACCCATGCACATACGAAATTTCAAGAAAATATAACGACTACCTACGCAAATTTGGTGGCAACCGCTTAATTACTCATGCCGCTAACCACCCATTTGAAGATAGTAGCATGGAATTTGATGATATTATTTGTGTAAATCTTTACTTTGGCTGGTACAGTGGTAAGCTAACTGACTGGGATAAATTTGTTGAGGACTTAAACAAGCACAGAATTGAAAAGGGCTGGGGCGATAAGCCTGTTATAATGAGTGAGTTTGGTGCAGCTGCCCTTTATGGATTCCACTCAGCATTTGATACTGTACGCTGGAGTGAGGAGTTCCAAAGAGATTTACTTGAGCATTGCCTTGAGCTCTTCCATAAAACTGACTATATGAGAGGCACATATATTTGGCAGTTCTGTAACATTAGAACTTCACATAATATGGACATTAACCGCGTTCGTTACTTCAACAACAAGGGAATTTTAGATGAGTACAGAAATCCAAAGGCTGCATACTTTAAGGTAAGAGAGCTATATAGAAAATACGCACAAGAAAAATAAATAAAAGCCGAGGCACGCCTCGGCTTTTTTTGCGCCTTTATTCTTGTTATTGACAATTAGACTCCTGAAAAGTATAATAGAAATAGAGCTTTTTAATTTTGGAGGGACTATGAAAATTACAAGCTGGAAAATGGATTTTTTAGACTATAAGGGCATTAGCTGTACAATTCCTACTGATATGTATAGTGTGCTATTTGAAAATGGGTACATAAGTGACCCATATTATGGCACAAATGAGGAAAAATTGACACCTCTTTCAGAAAATGATGTTACCTTTTATAGCGAATTTTCACTTGATAAAAAATCACTTGAGTCAAGGTATAAATATCTAACCTTTTATGGCATAGATACAATTTGTGATATTTACTTAAATGGCACACCTCTTGATAGCGTAAAGAATATGCATAGAAAATACGAGTACGAGGTGGGGGCGCTACTCAAGGAAAAAAACGAAATAAGGCTTTTAATTAAGTCCCCAATTAAGTATTTTGAAAAAATGGAAAAGGAGCACCACCTATATACAAATGGCGATACCATAAGTGGTGCTGCACATCTAAGAAAATCACTTTATATGTCAGGCTGGGACTGGGCACCAGCTCTACCCAATATGGGCATATTTAGAGATGTTGAATTAAGCCTTTATGATACTGATAAAATAGAGGAAACTGAGATAATTCAAAGTCACGAAAAAGGCAAGGTTACGCTTAATTTATTTGCAAAAGCCAAGCACAACCATCAAAATACAAAAATAGAATTTTTAATCGATGGCAAAAAAGCCACCCTTGAAAATGGAGAGGGACAAGCTATAATAGACAATCCAAGATTATGGTGGCCAAATGGCTATGGCAAGCAGGAATTATATGATATTTCTTTTAACCTATACGATATTGATATTTTAGTTGATACAAAAAAGCAAAAAATCGGACTTCGCACTATTGAATTAAGCCAAGAAAAGGACGAGGACGGAGAGGAATTTTGCTTTAAGGTAAACGGAATAAAAATTTTTGCAATGGGTGCAAACTATGTGCCTATTGAAAGCCTTATATCAAGGGCAACAAAGGAAACAACAGAAAGACTAATAAAGGACTGTATTTTTGCCAACTTTAATTCAATTAGAGTATGGGGTGGCGCATATTACCCCGAGGACTATTTTTATGACCTATGCGACAAATATGGTCTTATAGTTTGGCAGGACTTTATGGTTGCGTGTGCTAACATTTGGCTAACAGACGAAATGGAAAAGGAGCTAAAGGATGAGGCACGCTATAACCTTAAAAGAATAAGGCACCACGCCTCACTTGGCTTGCTATGTGGCAACAACGAAATGGAGGAGGCAATATGCAACTGGAAGGATGCAGATGGAAATGACCCAGAGGTAAGAAGAGATTATTTAAAGCTATACGAGGACATTTTGCCCAAAATCCGCTATGAGCTTGCTCCATATATACCATATATTCCATCAAGCCCAACCTCTGGCGGTGGCTTTGATGACCCACAAAACAAGAGCCGTGGCGATGTCCATTTTTGGGATGTTTGGAACGGAAATTGTGAGTTTGATGAGTATAGACGCCACAAGCTACGCTTCTGCTCAGAGTATGGCTTTGAGAGCTTACCTAACATAAAAACAATACGTGCTTTTTGTCCAAGAGAGGAGGAAAATTTACTCTCCTATACAATGGAAGCGCACCAAAAGCACTGGCACGGAAATGTAAAAATCCTTAAGTATTTAGCCGAAGCATATCAAATGCCAAAAGATATGGAATTAACAGTTTATGCATCTCAGCTAAACCAAGCAAATGCAATAAAATATGGTGTTGAGCACTTTAGAAGAAATCGTGGCTACACAATGGGCTCAATTTATTGGCAACTAAATGACCCATGGCCAGTTGCCTCATGGTCAAGCGTCGATTATTATGGCAGATATAAGGCGCTACATTACTTTGCAAAAAGGTTTTATGCACCAGTTAATATAGGATTATTCAACGAGGGCGACAAGATTACAATTAATATAGCAAACGAAATGTTAACTCCATTTGAGGGCTATATTGTATATGGCGCTAAAAAAGCCGATTTAACTCCATTATTTGAAGAAAAGGCAAGCGTGAAAATAGAGCCACTTTCCTCACTTGATGTAAAGGAGCTTTCAAACAGTAGCTTTAACTCTAAAAACGATGCATTTTTCTATGTAGAGCTATACGATAATAACGGAAGCTTGGTTTCAAGAAATACTGAGCTTGGCAAAAAGCCGAAGCACTTTAATTTCTTAAAGCCAGAGATAAAAATAGATGCAAAAGCGACACAGGGTGGGGTATTTTTAACATTTACAGCAAGCGCACTTGCCAAGGATTTAGAGGTGTCATTTAAAAATTATGACCTTTATTTATCTGATAACTATTTTGATTTAATTGGCAAGCCATACACCGTTTTTGTAAAAACTGAGCTACCTATAAACGAGCTATTAAGTGAGCTTAAGCTAATTAGCGTTTATGATATTCCCTTAAGATACTAAAAATGAGCCTTGAAGTAAAATTCAAGGCTTTTATTTACATTACTGTAAATAAGGTTGCTTTATTTAAAAGAGTGTGGTATAATTACCCTATAAGCTATTTTTAGGAGTAAAAGATACTATGTTAGAAAACAAGCATCCAAAATATCTATCATTTAATAGTGATTTCCTATCCGTTACTATTAATAAGGAAACAGGTGGTGTTGCATTCTTTGGCGTTGAGTCAAGTGGACGTGACCGTGATAAGCATGCAAGCTATAATTTAATGATACCTGCATATGGCGCTATGGCTGGCACGTTTAAAAAATCCTTGCCTACAAGCATAACAGTTGGTGAAGATAATGTCGCCTTTGAAAATAAAGAGGGTAGTAAAATTAAATATACTATGCAAGACACTCACACCTTAGATGTAGAAATTGATGGTGTTAATAAAAATGATATTTTCTCAACAAGGCTTTCAATAAAAACAGCTCCACCTACAATTTGGACAGAGAAGGAGCCACAGAGATTAAAGAAAAATAACCCACTAACTACATATAAAAGTAAATATACCTTGCCACTTATAGTTCACTTCCCAGATTTCGGTAGAGTTGAAATTTCATCCACGTCCCGCGACATTTTCTGTGTTGAAGAGCTACAAATGTCAAGAGATTTTACAGGAATTGAGCTTGGCTACCAAAACTATAGCTATAACCATAATAGAATTCACGGATTACACTTTGGTAGCTCATTTTTGACCTTTAAATCAAATAAGCCACTTGAAAATGCAACCTTAACATTTAAGGTTTTAGATGAGTGCTATCCACATTTCCCAGACGAAAATGACGAAAGATACAATGGTCTTAAGCGCAATTTTATGAATGCATTTGCCTTGAATAGAGAGCTTTTTGATATGGGCGATAATATCTATTTCCATGGCACAGGACACTTAGCAATTCATATGAAGTCTGACCTTCTTGAAATTATGGATGACGACAACGAGCAGTTTAAAATTATACGCCGTACATTTGAGAGGCAGGTTGAAAGAAGCTTTAAAAGATGCCAAGCACACGATGGCGAGGTTAGTGTAAACTACTTTGATAAGGAAAAGGTAAGTGGCTTTGGCTGTGCAGTTGACTCAACCCCTGGTGCTATAATTTCCTTAGCTGGTATTTCAAAATGGAATTTCCAACTCGCAAAAAAACTAATTCCATATGGCATAAAGGCAGCTGATTACCTATTATCACGTGATACCGATGATGATGGTATATTTGAGTCACCATTCCCAGGTGATTATATGTTCCAAAAATGCGAGTTTGGTCAACAAACCAACTGGTGGGACAACTTTGCCTTTGGACATAAGGACATATACTTTAACTACTTATGCCACCGTGCCCTAAGAGTTTTTTCTGACCTACTTGAAAAAGCAAATAAAGGAGAGCTTGCAAGAAAGTATAGAGCTCAGCTTGAAAAATTTGACAAGGTATTTTTTGATACCTTCTATAATGAAGAAACAGGACTTATGGCAGGTTGGGTTAGCAAAAATGGCAAAATGCACGACTACGCATTTACCTTCGCTGTTTCAATGGGTATTAATGAGGGATTAATTCCTGATGATAAGGGAAAAGAAATGATAAAGTCTCTGCTTTCAATAATGAAAAAGGCAGGCTATGGTGATCTCCGCTTTGGAATTCCAGGAAACGCACGACCAGTTGCACAAGAGGACACAATTTACTGGCCTTGCATGAGTGATTGGGGCAGATACGAAAATGGTGGCTTAAATGGTATGAACGGCTTCCACTTCTTAACCTCTATGTATAAGGTAGGCTTAAGCAAAGAGGCTGACAAAATTCTTTTTGCAATTTTGAATACCTATGAAAAGGAAATGACCCACTCAGGACTTATGCCTGGCTATTGCCAAAGCGTTGACTGGCGTACAAAGGAGGGTGTATGCTGTGGCTACAACTACTTAGCCGATAACTATTATTTCTTGCTCTCTGTATATGCTGGTAAGCATAAATTCCCACATTCATCGGTTTTTAATAAATAAGTATAATTCCTTTACTTAGGAGGGAATCTTTATGACTAAAAAGAGGAAGATTATTCTTGCAACGGTAGCGTTCTCTATTTTATTGGTTATAGGGGTAAGTCTTACATATATTTTTGCTGTGGCATTGCCGCAAAAGCGAGAGAAGGAGCAATTATTAAAAGCGGCGCAGGAGTATTATGACGCAAAGCTTGCTATGTATACAGTGGAAAACGAGAAATATGATGACTATGAGGTGGACGTTGCATTCCTTGGCGACAGCCTTACCGACGGATACGATCTTGAAAAATACTTTCCCGAGTATCTTGTTCTTAATCGTGGAATTGGTGGTGAAACGACCTTTGGTCTTGAAAAACGTCTTAAGGTATCGGTTTATGATTTAAAGCCTAAAGTGGCAGTGATGCTCATAGGGGCAAATAACTTTGATACAATGTTTGATAACTATGAAAATATTTTGAAGGGATTTAAGGAAAATCTACCAAATACCAAAATAGTATTGCTATCTCTT
>JAZOCP010000040.1:0-5040 GCA_045596585.1 Eubacteriales bacterium | reverse complement strand
ATGAATTGTTTACTACACAAGCTAAGCGATATATTGAAAACCAACCTAAATAAAAGAAAACCACTTGCAATTTGCAAGTGGTTTTTAAAATTCCTCTGTAAATGATATCATAAAATAGCCCTTATATTCGTAAGTATCCTGCACCTCTGGAGGATCTTCGCAAACGTAACTTGATATTTCTGGATTAAAATAACACCAACCATCCTTATATATTATTAATTTCGGCCTTGATTTATTTTTCAGCTTTTTATTTATTCTAAATAATGCTTGTGCGTAATTTTTCTCTTGATTATCTTTGATCCAAACATATCCGCTTGCATCTAAAAGGCGGAATTTTTTGTTTGGCTGATTCATAAAAAACCTTACAATATTCAATTCTCTGTTTGATAATAAAATATCCTTACCACCTACAGCAAATTCTTTACCTCTTAAGCACGCATAGCCTACAATATCAATTTTGTTCTTAATTTGAAAGGTTGCACGTTCTTTGTATATATTAACTACCTCATCATAAATGTTTTTAACCGAAGTAAAATTAATAGACCAAATTGGCAAAGGAACTGAGCCACGGTCACAAAACACCATACTAATTGTATCTTCTGAATTCTTTATCTTTAACATTTGTGTCTTTGTTGGATTAATATAAACAGTAATAAAAGGTTTAGTATGAAACCACAGTTCATCATAGGGTGTTGCATTAACTAAATAGCCTTTCACTCTAAACCTAATTAGAAGGTTTTCTCTTCTTTCTTCGCTATCGTCAACTAAAAGTATCATTTTTTATTTCCTTTGGTATATTTTGAACGAATTTTAAGTATTATTTAATAAGTAAATTGAAGACTAAAAGGAGTTTAAAATGTTTGTTTGTTCTTTAAAAGCCTCAACATTAAAATTTTTTGGAATAGTTGGTATATCAGTTATTACGCTTGTAGCTCTAATTTTTTTAATCCCAGCAAGTACAAATAAAACAACGCAAGAAATTGCAGCAATGAATGAAAATATATCATTTAATAGTGTAAAAAAAATAGATGATGGAATTGCATTTTTAGCACAATATGGGTGGGAGATTGATAAATCCAGTGCTCAAGAAGCCGAAATTAGAATTCCAAAGGAATTTGACAAGGTTATGACCGAATATAATGAGGTGCAAAAGCAACAAGGACTTGACCTATCAAAATACGCTAAGAAAACTGCCACAAGATATACATATGAAATCACTAATTACCCAAACTACGAAGGCACAGTATATGCTAATGTGATAACATATCGTGGCAAGGTAATTGGTGGAGATATATGTACAAAAGACACAAAGGGCTTTTTACACACATTCTATATGCCAAGCAATGAGCAATAATTTAGATTATTATATCATATTTCATTCTTAAATTGCAACAGATTTTATTATATCAAAAAAGCACCACAATTGGTGCTTTTTTATTTTGCTTAATTAGTTCTTTTTTGGCTATAGCTGCATATAATTTAGCAAATGGACAAGTTAAGGAGAAAAAATGAAATACTCTATTATTTATAAAACAGAAGATGACCCAATTATTTCATACTTGCTTAATAAGCTCCCTATCAAGCTAAAATCAGAAATTGAAGGTTTAATAAACAGTAACCATATAATTAATGAAATACGAATTAAAAAAAATTCGTTTATTTACTTAATTTCTAATGGAAAAAATCTTAAAACAGATATATTTATTGATGGAAATGAAATTGAAAATATATTTGAATATATTTGTCAAGGATCACTTTATGCTCACATAGACACATTAAAGGAGGGCTATATTCAAATGGGCTCGGGAATTCGTGCTGGTGTCTGTGGTACAGCTATACTCGACAATGGTCAAATAACAGGAATAAAGGATGTTACATCAATTAATATAAGAATCCCTCAAAAAATTAATAATGCCTCGTCATATGTTTTTTCTTTACTTGAAAAAACCAATTTTTCTGAATCTATTTTGATTTATTCTTCACCCGGAGTTGGCAAAACATCAATTTTACGTGATTTAGTGTTAAAGCTATCAAAATTAGATAATGGAATAAGATTTGCAGTAATCGATACTCGTGAGGAAATTATTATTAATCATTTAGAATGCTCAAATGCTGATATCTATCTTTCCTACCCTAAGGGCGTTGCTATTGAACTCGCTACAAAAAGCATGACACCAGAAATAATAATATGTGACGAAATATCAAATGAAAGCGAAGCAAATGCAATATTAAAGTCTTCCCACTCAGGAGTTACTCTTATTGCGACTACCCATGCAAGCAGTTTTACAGAGCTCAAAGAAAAAAGCATACTTACTCCGTTAATAAAAAGTGGTGTTTTTAAGCATTTTATTGGTGTTGAGCGTAAAAATGGTGAGAAAAAATATAAATTCACACTCAATTCATATTTCAATGAGGAAGAATCGTGAAAATAATTGGTGCATTAATAATCATAATCGTTTCTGTAATTAGTGCATATCTATATGAAAAAAACATAAAAACCAAAGCAAAACACATAGAAGAGATTATTTCTTTTATCAAATATATTAAAAGTCAAATTGAGTATTTTTCACGCACATTAAATGAAATATATACTGGCTATGACGTAAAAAGCGAGTACATATATACCTTAATAGAAAATAATGGACAAGGTGCGCAGGTGTCAAAGGAAGTAGATGCTTTGATTGAGGAGTTTTTTTCAAATATTGGAAAGGGCTATAAAAGTGAAGAAATAAAGCTTTGCGACTACACTTCTGAGCGTCTTTACGCCTCACTTACCCAGTTACAGCTTGAAATTCCAAATAAGATTAAAATTTTCCGTTCACTTTCTCTTTTTGTTGGAGTTTGTATAATTATTTTATTAGTTTAAGGATATAAAAAACATGGATATTTCACTAATACTGAAAATAACAGGCGTTGGTTTATTAGTTTCAGTCGCTTGTCAAGTACTTTCTAAAAGCGGACGCGAGGAGCAAGCAACCATGCTTTCAATAGCAGGTATTATTATTGTTATGCTACTTATAGTTGGCGAGCTTGATGGCTTATTTACTACATTATCAACGGTATTTAATTTTTAAAATGAATGAAATAAAGCTTTGTGGCATAATTTTTTGTGCTCTAATCATATGTGTAATTTTTAAAAACATTCGTCAAGAATATTCATTATTTATAAGAATAGGTATAACCTGCTTAGTAACAACCATTTCAGTAGTAATTCTATATCCTATTTTTTCATTTATTGATAAAATAGCAAAAAACACTATTATATATAACTATATACCAATACTTATTAAGGCATTGGGACTCGCCTTTGCTGTACAAATTACCTCTGATGTTTGTGCTGATGCGCAAGAAAACGCCTTAGCCGAGCGAATTTCTCTTTTCGGTAAAGCGGAAATATTAGTACTTTCCCTACCGCTTATCAAAAATTTGTTTGAACTATGTGAAAGCCTAATGAAATGAAAAAAATAAGATTTATATTTTTTCTTATAGCTTTTATACTGTTATTTAATATAACAATATTTGCAAAAGAAACTGAAAGCATTATTAATGACACAATAAAGGACGAGCTATCAAGTTTTAAGGACTCCCTTCCCTCATATGTGTTAGATTTTTTACCAGAAGGACTATTAGAAGGGGATTTTTCTCTTCTTATGAGTGAAGAACTAAGTGAAAAACGGTTTTTTGAATATATAATTGATTATTTATTTGCCGGTTTAGGCGCAGTTATTAAATCCTTCTCATCAATTTTAGTATTAATTCTTATTAGTTCAATTTTTGAAATGCTATCATCGCACTTTCAAAATGGCTCACTAAAGGTCGCCTTTAGCGCTTGTTCTACTTTAACCGTTAGTCTTTCAGTTTTTAATGCTTGTGTTTCGATTTGTCAACATACAACAGTATATATTAATGCATTATGTCAAGCAATGCACGCATTTGCACCAATTATGGCTACTATACAAATTATGACTGGAAATATATCAAGTGCTACAGTATCCAATGCCGCAATGGTTTTATTTATATCTGTTACTGAAGGATTCTTAGTCGCGTTTATGCTTCCACTTGTTAAAATTTGTATGATGCTTGCATGTGTAAGGAGCGTTGGCGGTCTTGAGCTTTCAGGAATTACCAAGGTAGTAAAAAATACGTTTACATCTGTTACCATTTTTTCAATGTCAGTATTTATGTTCATTTTTTCTATAAAAAATGTTCTGACCCAAGGTGCAGACACACTATCAATAAAAACAGCACGTTTTGCAATTAGTAGCTTTGTTCCAATGGTTGGAGCATCTATAAATGAAGCATTAAGAACACTATCATCAAGTCTTGGATTTATAAAAAACGCATGTGGTGTAATTGCCATAATTATTGTTGCTCTAATAATGCTTCCTATATTAATTTACATATTTCTTAATAAGGTAGCATTTTCTCTTTTAGCTTCAATATCAAAGACAATTCATTTAGATAACCAGTGTATGGTGCTTGATGAAGCCGATTCCTTATGCACCTATATGCTAACATTGGTCGCGTGTACCTGTACATTATTTATATTTGCTTTAACAATATTTATTAAAACACAATCGGTGGTAAATATATGAGCAAATATATAAATACAATACTAATTTCAACCTTTGTAGGTAGCATTATAATTGCAATTGCACCAAATAAAGGTAATTATAAAAAATATATACGATATATTGTATCGCTTGTCTCTCTTTTGTGCATTATTTCTCCACTCGCTCAAATTCTATTTGATATAACCTCCTTAAAATCAAATGTTAAAAACTATTTGGATGATTTATTTATTAGTGAAAAGGTTGAAATATCAAATTCTTTAATTATTAATACAGGAGTTGAAAAAATATCAAATGGCATCAAGGATGCGATAGTTGAAAAGTATAACTTTAATGAAACCGAAGTTTTTGTTGAGCTTGTTGTTGATAAAGCAAATATAAATGCAATAAAAATTAAGGAAATTAATGTTTTTTTAACAGGAAAAGCCTCATGGAGTGATGCAAATAAAATTGAAGCGTATTTAAAAGA
>JAZOCP010000039.1:0-1513 GCA_045596585.1 Eubacteriales bacterium | reverse complement strand
TACAACCGAATAAGGTGAACGTCTGATTTTTTCAGTAAGCTGTCCTGCCTCGTCATAACCAACATAGCCAGGAGGTGAGCCTATGATTTTAGACACAGAGTGCTTTTCCATAAACTCGGTCATATCAAGTCTAATAAGTGAGTCTGGAGTGTTAAATAGCTCTGATGCAAGTGTTTTTACAAGCTCTGGCTTACCTACACCTGTTGGGCCTGCAAAAATGAACGAAGCTGGACGCTTTTTTATGCTAACACCCGCTCTGTTTCTTCTAATAGCAGCGCACAAGGACTTAACCGCCTCGTCTTGACCAACAATTCTTGATTTGATTTTATCTTCAAGGCTTGCAAGCATTTCAAATTCCTCCTCGGAAATGTTGCTTGCAGGAATTCCTGTCCAAATTTCAATTACACCAGCTAAATCTTGCTTTGTCATAACTGTGTTTTCGCACTCTTTATCAAGCTTTTCCTTATCAAGTAAAAGCATTGATCGCTCAGTTTTAAGCTCGGCAAGCTGTTTATACTCATTTTCGTTTGGCTCTTTTCCACTCTCGGCAATTTTGGCATTAAGTGCCTCGGTTTTTGTATCTACCTCGCCTAAACGCTCGATAATTCTATGACGTTCATTTATATGTGGTGAGTGCAAAACGATATGAGAGCAAGCCTCGTCTATTAAGTCAATTGCCTTATCTGGTAAAAATCTATCAGTTATATATCTTTCACTCATTACAACTGCGCTTTTTGCCATTTCGTCAGAAATTTTAACACCATGATAAATCTCATAATAGTGCTTAATTCCCTTTATCATTTCAATGGACTCATCAATTGATGGCTCCTCAACCTTTACAGGCTGGAAGCGTCTTTCAAGGGCTGCGTCCTTTTCAATATATTTACGATATTCCTTAAGTGTGGTAGCACCTATAACTTGAATTTCTCCTCTTGAAAGTGCAGGCTTGAGAATATTAGCTGCATTCATACTACCCTCAGAGTTACCTGTGCCAACAATATTATGGATTTCGTCTATTACAAGAATGATATTACCCGCCTCTTTAACTTCCTTTAAAAGTCCGTTAATTCTTGCCTCAAACTGACCTCTAAACTGTGTGCCAGCAACGAGCGCGGTTAAATCTACTAAATAAACCTCGCACTTTTTAAGCTTATGAGGTACGTTGCCCTCAACTATTCTTTGTGCGAGTGCCTCAGCAATGGCAGTTTTACCAACGCCAGGCTCACCAATTAAGCATGGGTTATTCTTTTGGCGACGGCTGAGAATTTGAATAACGCGCTCAAGCTCTCTTGTTCTGCCAACAATTCTATCAAGCTTACCATTTAATGCATTTTGTGTTAGGTTTGTGCAGAAGGTATTAAGGTTTTTACGGTTGTCCTTTTTTCTTTCTTTGTCCTTACCATCCTTTTTGTCCTTCTTGTCTCCACTTACCATTCCGACATTTTTCATTATTTTTGAAAAATCAATAGTTGGAGAGTCCTCGTCCCCCTCCTCAAGCTCTTCTCCCTCGGAA
>JAZOCP010000038.1:0-2635 GCA_045596585.1 Eubacteriales bacterium | reverse complement strand
TTGTAAGTATTGCTAAAAAACACGTTGGTAAGGGTATGGCTTTTCTTGATCTAATTCAAGAAGGCAATCTTGGTCTTATGAAGGCAGTTGATAAGTTTGATTACGAAAAAGGCTTTAAGTTTTCAACTTATGCAACTTGGTGGATTAGACAGGCTATTACAAGAGCAATTGCTGACCAAGCAAGAACAGTAAGAATTCCTGTTCATATGGTTGAAACAATTCATAAGGTATCAAGAGTGTCAAGACAACTATTACAAGAGTTAGGAAGAGAACCTACTCCTGAGGAGATTGCAGCAGTTATTGGTATGACCGCAGATAAGGTTAGAGACACAATGAAATATGCGCTTGAGCCTGTTTCACTTGAAACCCCAATCGGCGAAGAAGAGGACAGCCATTTAGGCGATTTTATTCCTGATGAGGATTCACCTGCACCATCAGATGCAGCTTCATATACATAATTAAAAGAACAACTAAATGAGGTACTTCATACACTTACACCAAGAGAGGAACAGGTATTAAAGCTACGCTTTGGCTTGCTTGATGGTAGAACAAGAACTCTTGAAGAGGTTGGTAAGGAATTTGAAATTACAAGAGAAAGAATTCGTCAAATTGAAGCAAAGGCTTTACGTAAGCTACGTCATCCAAGTCGCTCAAAGCGTCTAAGAGACTATCTTGATTAATTCATTTTAATACCTTGACAAAATTTAATTTATACTTTAAAATATTAAATAGTGTACAGTAAATATGGAGGATTATTTACTATGAAAAAAAGATTATTGTGCATACTCATGGTTTTTGTCATGATTGTGCCATTTGTTCTTTCTGCATGCGGACAAGACGAAGAAGACAAAATGAAAGAAATCATTCTTGGTGGAGGCGATGAAGAGATTGATAGAGCCTTAACTCTTTCAATTTGGCTCCCAACTGATGCTATTACCATTAAAGGTAAAACTGCTGATTTAAGTGAGCTTTCTCAACAAGAAAGAATTTCACTATCTCAGCAATACCCTGATGTGTACGAATTTTTAAAAAGAGTTGATGCAGTTGAGGACGCTATCAATAAGGTGCTCATTAGCAGAAACTACTACACAAATATTGATATTGTTCCTGTTTACACTGAGTATTATGAGGAAGCTATTGATGAGCGCTTTGCTAAAATGGATGAAGAATCTGATCCTTTCGAAATGAATGCTCGTGGTGACTCTGATGAATATGCAAATGAGGTTGTGAAGGAAACAGTTGGCTCCAGCACTCTATATAATTTACTTTATAGACCAGTTGACCCTAATCAGCTTGACATATTCATTATAAGAGACTATGGTGACAAGAGCGGTTATGATCGTTATAGAGAGTATATAACCAAGAATTATTTGATACCTTTAGATAAAACAACTGAGCCAAGTCCACCATCTGAAGATGAAGAAGAGGATGATGATTCGAATAAAGAACCAACTCTTGAAGATATACATAATCAAATGCTTCCTCTTTATCCAAAGACAAATTACATTACAGAATCTGGTTCTTATGCAAGCATTAATAAGCTAATTAGAAAATCAATTTTACAACAATTCCAAGTTAAAGAAACAATCGGTAATTTAACATATGCATTACCATGTAATCATCTTTATTCAAGCCAAAAGTTTTTTGCAATTGACAAAGTATTATTTGAAGAATATGCAGAAAACTATAAGGTAGCAGATTTTTCAGATTTCGCAAATTTGGCTAATTATATTAGTTATGTAGCTAAGTATGAAGAAAATGTTGTTCCACTATATGTTAATGGTATGATGCCAGCATTTGGAGCAGTTAATCTTGAAAACCTTACATATGGTACTAATGTTGGTACTGATGAAGAAAAGAAGAATTATTTTGGAATGGCAAACGAGATTTTATCTGACGATAGTTTCATTAGTTTTGTTCAAGAGTACAAAAAACTTAAAGAGAATGGTTTGATTTTTGATACTATTCAAGATGATCAAAAGGTTGCTGTAAAGTTATTAGAGGGAACATCTGTTGAAGAGATTAATAAGCTTTCAAAAGATTACTATTTAGTTCCTGCTGATAAGCACACCGTTACTCACTCCGAGCTTTATTCTTCTATGTTAGCAATTAGCTCATTTACAGTTGACTATGATAGATCAATGAAAATACTTAATTTGCTCCTTTCTGATAGTGAAATAGTTACTATGCTTCAATATGGAATTAAAAATGAAGATTATAATATTGAAACAGAAGTAAGAGATGGTAAAGAAGTAGAAACAATAAAGCTACCTAACAATCCTACCTATGTTATGAACAATCTATATACAGGTAGTAGCTACTACACTTACCCACACAATGGTGCAGCGATTGATGATTGGGACGGTGTAAAGCAAGCTAATGTTAATATCGTTCTTAATCAGTTTTTCAATGCAAAGTATGTTCTTTCAAGTACAGATGGTGTATATGCTAAAAAGCAAGAATTAGCAAATCTTGCATCTGCGGCATTTGAAGAGATTGATGCAATGACTCTTGAGGAATTTAATTCCTTTATTAACAAAGATTCAGATGGTTATGCCGAGGTTATTCAAAAATATGCAAATGCAAATAAATTTGCTACTTCTAAAGATTACCTTTCATTAATTAAACTATATGT
>JAZOCP010000037.1:0-5255 GCA_045596585.1 Eubacteriales bacterium | reverse complement strand
AAGAGAAAATGCAAAAAAAGAAACCACCAAAAATGGTGGTTTCTTATCATTTTTTAGACACAGGGTCGATATTTTTTATTCTACAACAACCTTAGCGCCAGAAATCTTTGGAGCGATTTTTGAAATAGTTATTGTGCAAACCGAGCCCTTCTTAATAAGGTCAGTTTTTAATACTACCTTGTATGTTTCGCCCTTAGTTAGCATTGCATATTCACCCTCAAGCTCGTTACCATCCTTATCTAAGATAGTAAGCTTTGCGTTGGTATAAGAATTTCCGCCTGACTCATTCTTTGCTGGCTTTCCGTCATCATCAAGTTCTTGATAGTAGCCAATGATTGAGAATGGACCGTTTGTTGCTGCAACGAATGTAAACTCTGATGTCTTTGCATCAATTTCAGCTTGTGTAATTGTTAATTCATTCTTGTTAGTTGTCTTATCAGCTGCCAAAACAGTATCTTGAATGTTGATTGTATAGCTTACATAATTAACTACGTGCTCAGTGCCCTCGTCAACTGAATCAAGCTTAATTTCAAATGCTTGGTCCTTTACCTCAGCCTCAGGAGAAACAAGCTTAACTATGTATGACTTACCAGCGATTAATGCATACTTGCCATCAGCTGGCTCTTGCTTTGTTGTTCCGCTGTAAACCTCAACATTTACACCACTTGGTGCTGTGAATATGTATTTACCAGAATCCTCAGCTACAAATGTATATTCGCCCTTATGCTCGGCGGACTCCTCGCTTACCTTTGTTAATGTAATTGTGTTGTTGCCCGCATATAGCTTTGAGCTTAAATCTGCTGTTAAAACTACCTTATAGCTTACATCCTTCTTAAGATCAAGGTAATCGCCCTCAAGCTTATTGCCCTCAGCATCATAAACCTCGATAGTTAGATCCTTGTTTGAAATTAGATATTTGCCATCTACGCTTGGTGTGAAGTAATATTCAGCCTTGCCTTCCTTTAAAATATCATATTCAGGAATTGAAAGCTTTGTGTCGCCAAGAGTAAGTGTAGGAGCTGAAATATCTAAGTCATATGTACCAGCCTCTACCTTCTTGTCGCCTTCCTTTAATAGAATTTCAATTGTATATTTTGTATCCTTTTCAAGGTATGCATAATCTGTACCGATAGATACGCCATTATAGAAAATTTCGATTCTGTCTGCAATCTTGTCCTTCTCGCCAGTGAAGAAATATACACCTGAAAGCTTTGGTGTAAACTCATAGCTCTTTGTGTCTTCAGCGTTTTCGCCAATGTCGGCATCCTTAACCTCGATATCATTTGTACCTACAAATAAGATGTTACCTGATACCTTAATATACTTTGTACCTGCCTTTTGGTCCTTAACGCTAACTGTAACCTTATACTCAACGCCCTTTTCAAGCTCATATTCAACGCCTGCTTTAAATGCATCTGCTGCTTGCTCAGTACCAAGAGCTACCTTTGCACCATCTGCTGCGCTACCATCACTTGCCTTTTCAATTAAGAGGCTCATAAATGTGGAGCTTGAGAATACATACTTGCCAGATACCTCTGGAGTAAACTTATATTCAAGCTTTTCCTTCTTGATATCTGCATCTGTGATTGTAAATCTGTTTGAACCAAATACAAGCTCGTCCTCTGCCTTTGGTGTGCTTGAAGATGTTGAGCCTGCTGTTGCATTTTTGTCACTTGCCATCTCTTCAACAATAGAGAATGTACCGCCAGTAACCTTACCGAAGGCAGCATAGTGACCGTCATAGCCATACTTTGTTGTTGTACCGCTTTCGTTTTTAACGTCCTCCTTGCCAGAGTGGTCGTTTAACATAATCATAAAGCTTGTTGGGCTTGATGAATATGTGCCAGACTTAGCCATTGTTAAAACGCCAGCGATGTGGGAGATTTGGTTTGCAAAGCCGTTATCGGCGAACTCACCTCTGAGTGTATGTGTGTGGTTTTCTTCCTCGTGGTCGTGCTCAAGAGATACTGTTAGCTTCTTATCAACTGAAGATGAGCTTGAGAATGAAAGTGTGCTTTCATCAAACTTGCCATCCTTTACAAGTTCTAAGAAGTTTTTAACTGTTTCTGGAGCCTCCTTACCATAAAGCTCAACCTTTACAGTGCCGTAGCCCTTAAAATCAAGCTCTACTACATCTGTTACCTCAAATGCACCATCAATTGGAGCAACGAAGTCTGTTGGTTTTGTTCTTGTGCATCCTATAAATGCGAAAACAATACCTGTTATCAAAGCAGCCACTGCTACAACAATTGCAGCAATAATAAGAACCTGCTTTGTTATGGTTTTTGTTTTTTGGCTACTTTTTACTTTAGCCTGATTGTCCTTCGCAACCAATGTTTTGCTTGTAACATAGTTGGAATTTTTATTTGTTTTAGCCATAATTTTTTCCTTTCTAAAATATTTATTTAGCTTTCACTCGACTATTGTATCATACTTTTTTAATAAAATCAATGTATTTTTAATTATTTCTTTTTGAAAATTTGTGTTGACTTTGCGAACATTATGTGATATAATTTTCTCGTAAAACAGTTATTCGGAGGTTTTAATCATGGAACACATCAAAACTATTAAGACAAGCAACCTTTGCGAAAGCGCAAAAAATGGTGGCTGTGGTGAGTGCCAAACATCTTGCCAATCCGCGTGCAAGACAAGCTGTGGCATCGCTAACCAAGCATGCGAAAACAACGAAAGAAAATAATAAGCATAGCTAAATTACGACTGCCAAAAATAACTTTGGCAGTCTGTTTTTTTGCAAAGAGGTAATATGGTACATCAATTTAAATTTAACGAACTGAATATTGTTCTTGATATATGCTCCGGCTCTGTGCACGTGGTTGATGATATCGCCTATGATATCATTGAAATGTACGAAAAACGCACACAGGGTGAGGTTTTTTCTGAAATTTTAGAGAAATATAGTGATAAAGGGATAACTGAAGACGAGGTTAAATCTTGCTATGAGCAAATTAGTGAGCTTGTCAAAGGTGGCTCACTTTTCACTCCTGACACCTTTGAGCCAATGGCGAATAAGCTAAAGGAAAAGACGAGTGGAGTCATAAAGGCACTTTGCCTTCACGTTGCCCACACCTGCAACTTAAACTGCTCTTACTGCTTTGCCTCACAGGGCAAATATCATGGTGAGCGTGCAATTATGTCACTTGAGGTTGGCAAGCGCGCACTTGATTTCTTAATAGAAAGCTCTGGCACAAGACACAATTTAGAGGTTGACTTCTTCGGTGGTGAGCCACTTATGAACTTCCAAATGATTAAGGATTTAGTCGCTTATGCAAGAGAGCAAGAAAAAATACATAATAAAAACTTCCGTTTCACTCTTACCACCAATGGTGTTTTAATTGATAAGGACGTTATTGATTTTGCAAACCGCGAGATGTCAAACGTGGTTTTAAGCCTTGATGGTAGAAAAGAGGTGCACGATAGATATCGTGTTGACTATGCCGGAAATGGTAGCTGGGAGAAAATTGTTCCTAAGTTCAAGGAGCTTGTAGATGCGCGCGGTGGCAAAAACTACTACATGCGTGGCACCTTTACTCACGCCAACCCCGACTTTTTAAATGATATTAAGGTTATGCTTGACCTTGGCTTCAAGGAGCTTTCTATGGAGCCTGTTGTTTGTCAAAAGGGCGACAAGGAGGAATTAACCGAAGAGGACTTCCCTATTGTTTGTAAGCAATACGAGGACCTTGCCAACCTTATGATGAAAAAACACAAGGAGGGCGATGACTTTACCTTCTATCACTATATGATAGATATAAAAGGCGGACCCTGTATCTATAAACGCATATCTGGCTGTGGCTCGGGAACTGAATATATGGCAGTTACTCCTTGGGGAGATTTATATCCTTGCCACCAATTCGTTGGCGAGGAAAAATACAAGCTTGGCGATATTTGGCAGGGCGTTACTAACAAGGAGGCACAAAACGAGTTTGCCTCTTGTAATGTATATGCACGTCCTGACTGTAAGGACTGCTGGGCTAAGCTATACTGCTCTGGTGGTTGCGCTGCAAATGCTTATCACGCAACAGGCTCTGTGCGTGGTGTTTATGAATATGGCTGTCGCTTATTTAGAAAAAGAATGGAGTGCGCACTTGCTGTTGCAATCAGTCGCGCGCTTGAAGAATAATGAAAACGCCTATTTTAGATTTTATAAATAAATATAATGAAGAAGATATCACAAGACTACATATGCCAGGACACAAGGGCAAGGGCTCTTTCGGCTATGAGTCCTTTGATATAACCGAATTTGATGGTGCTGACTCACTTTACTCAGCCAATGGCATAATTAAGGAAAGTGAAGAAAATGCAAGCTTGCTTTTTGATAGTGGCGCTACATTTTATTCCTGTGAGGGCTCTTCTCTTTCTGTACGTGCGATGTGCTATTTAGCACTTGCGCATGCCTTGGCCAAGAGACAAGGTGAACGCCCATGGGCACTTGCTGGCAAAAACGCGCATGCCTCATTTCTTTCAGCCTCGGTGCTTCTTGATTTTGATATTAAATGGCTACATAGTGAAAATGGTGGCTATTTAAGTGGTGATATTTCCCCTAAGGAGATTGAAAAAGTCCTTTCACGTGTCGATAATTTGCCTTTTTGTGTTTATATAACAAGCCCAGATTATCTTGGTAATGTCACAGATATTTCAAGCATTTCAAGGGTGTGTAAAAAATACGGTGTTATGCTTTTAGTTGATAATGCCCATGGTGCATACCTTAAGCTTTTAGGAAAAAACATACACCCACTTGACTTAGGGGCAACTATGTGCTGTGACTCAGCACATAAGACCTTGCCTGTTTTAACAGGTGGTGGTTATTTGCATATATCAAAGGATGCGCCATCGTTTTTTAAGGAAAATGCAAAGCGCGCGCTTTCCTTGTTTGGTACAAGTAGCCCGTCATATCTAATCCTTTCCTCTCTTGATAGTGCAAACCAATATTTAGCTACTAAAAAAGAGGAGCTTGTCACCTTTGCAAGAGAAATTGACAGGCTAAAGGATTCTCTTGTTAGAAATGGCTATGAGTTAGTTGGTAACGAGCCACTTAAGATAACCATTTTAGCAAAAAAATATGGCTATTTAGGTAGTGAGCTTTACTCAATACTTTATAAAAATGGCTTGGTTTGTGAGTTTTATGACAAGGACTATCTTGTTATGATGCTAACGCCTAAAAATAGCAAGGACGCGCTTGATAAGATTAAAAACGTGCTTCTTTCTACACCTAAAAAAGAAGAAATTTTAGACAC
>JAZOCP010000036.1:0-2932 GCA_045596585.1 Eubacteriales bacterium | reverse complement strand
GTTATTTTGTAAACATTTCAATGGCTATTGTTTGCAATTTATCGCCTGTTTTGTTTTTGACCTTTAATTCACTTTATAATATTTCATTTACACTTCTTGGCACGCTTGTGTTTGTTGGATTTTTTACACAGCTTTTAGTTGATATCATCTTCTCTCTTTTCTCACACAAGTTTAATATTCCATTAATTGTTAAGCTAATCCCTGTTTTGACAATTATCGGACTTTTAATTTACGCTTTTTCGCCATTTATTTTCCCTAACAATACATATATCGGAATTGTAATTGGCACGTTTATTTTCTCAGCATCAAGTGGTTGTGCTGAGGTTTTAATTAGCCCTGTTATTGCTGCTATTCCTTCTAAAAATCCAGAGGGGGAAATGAGCAAGCTACACTCAATTTACGCATGGGGTGTTATTTTTGTAATTGTAATTAGCACACTATTTATCACAATTTTTGATAAGTCATATTGGTGGATTTTACCTCTTATTTTCTGTATAGCTCCACTATTTTCACTAATTATGTTTGCAACCTCCAAGCTACCACATCTTGAAACACCAAAAAAAGCATCTGGCGCTATTGGTTACTTCAAAAACAAGTGGCTCTGGATTTGCTTTTTGGCTATTTTCCTTGGTGGCGCGGCCGAGTGCACTATGTCACAATGGAGCTCTGGCTTTTTGGAGAGTGCATTTAATATTCCTAAGGTTTGGGGAGATATATTTGGTGTTGCACTATTTGCTCTTTTCTTGGGACTTGGACGTACGCTATATTCAAAATTCGGTAAAAACATAAGCAAAGTTTTATTCCTTGGTGCTATAGGTGCAAGTGCTTGCTACTTTATCGCTATTTTCTCTCCTTTCCCTATTCTTGGTCTTATTGCTTGCGCGCTAACTGGCTTTTGCGTGTCGATGATGTGGCCAGGATGTTTAATTGTAGCAACGGACAAAATACCACACGCAAACGTTTTAGTATTTGCTATGATGGCGGCGGGTGGCGACCTTGGTGCATCGCTTTCGCCACAGCTTGTTGGTCTTATTGCTGACAAGGTAAAGGTGAGTGAGCTTGGCACACGATTAGCAGATTTCTTTAACTTACCTATTGACCAGCTTGGATTACGTGTTGGTATGGTAATTGCTCTTATGCTTTGCCTTGTAGCAGTTTTTGTATATTTTATGATTTTACTGTCCTACAAGAAAAAAACAACAAAATAAAGTTAGGCACGGTTTTCCGTGCCTTTTTTGTTGATTTTTCTAAGATTATATGATAACATATAAGTAGTCTATTTTTGCGAGGTATATATGCTTTACACAAAAACTAATTTTAAGCTTGCAAATGCTGTTTGGCCATATGCACACGAGGGGGAATTAAACCGCACTGTGCTATTTAAAACAACCATTGGTCGTGGTACTGATACTATTTTACATATCACAGCGCAAAGCTCTTATGAGGTGTTTATAAACGGACAGTTTGTTTTCCATGGTCCATCAAGAGCATCGCATGGCTTTTATCGTGTTGACAGACTTCATATTGAAAAATATTTAGACAGGGACAAAAATGATATTTCCGTGCTTGTTTGTGGCTATCATATAAAAAACTTTTATCTTGTTTCTGAGCTTGCATTTTTAATTTGTGAGTTTAGTGATAAGGACAAATATTTTTCACCAACTGGCTCGGATGCGTGGGAAGCTTATTTATACTCACAAAAGCTAAAGAAGGTAGAAAGATATGCTTATCAAAGAACATTTTGCGAGGTATATGATTTCACTAATGGTGCTCCACTTTCACCTTTTGGAGATAAGCTTGACCTTAAGATATACGAAAACGAAAAATTTATAGAGCGTGAGGTTAGCTACCCTGATTTTCCATACGAGTCTTCAAAATGCTTTTATGAGGCTGGATTTGTGCAAAAAGCAGATACTCCTCGCCCATTTTCTCCTTGGTGGCTTGGTGAGGTTGGAAAGTCATACCCTGGCTTTTTACCATCTGATCTTGAATTTTCTTCAACTGGCTTAGTTGGTGGTCTTACCTTAACTAAGACAAGTGATTTTAGTGATGGAAGCATCAAAAACAACTCATATATTTCAGCTGAAATGAACGTAAATGTAACGGGACTTATTAGAATCGAGTTGTCCTGTTCTTCCAATACTACTCTTTGTATTATATTTGATGAGCTTTTAAAGGATGACAAGGTTGACTATACCCGAATGGATTGTGCAAACGTGCTTGTTTACAAGCTTAAGGGTGGGGAAAAATACACACTAATTACTGCTGAGCCATATACCTTTAAGTATATGAGTGTAATTTCGCTCGGTGGTGAGGTTAATATTTCCTCCCTTGGCGTTATACGTATGGATTTTAACGAGCACGAAATTATAAAAGGACTAAAGTCAACTACTGATGAACAGATTAAGCGCATTTATGATGCATCCGTTGAGACGTTTAGACAAAACACATACGATATTTATATGGACTGTCCTTCAAGAGAGCGCGCGGGTTGGCTTTGTGACAGCTTTTTCACCTCTCGTGTTGAATATTTAATGACTGGCAAAAGCCGAGTTGAGCATGCGTTTCTTTCAAACTTTTTAATGGCTGGTCAATACCCAATGATACCTAATGGTATGATACCTATGTGCTACCCTGCTGACCATATTGATGGTAATTTTATTCCCAACTGGGCAATGTGGTACGTGCTTGAGCTTGACGAGTATTTTAAAAGAACTAACGACCGTGAGTTTATTGATGATGCTAAGGGTGCGGTGTACGCACTTCTTGATTATTTCCGCGATTTTGAAAATGAGCGTGGATTACTTGAAAAATTAAAGGCTTGGGTCTTTGTTGAGTGGTCAAGGTGCAACTCGCTAACTCAAGATATTAACTACCCTACCAACATGCTTTATTACAAGCTTAAAATGACGGTTGGTAGGCTTTATGGTGA
>JAZOCP010000035.1:0-8267 GCA_045596585.1 Eubacteriales bacterium | reverse complement strand
ACTGAAACTGAAACTGAAACTGAAACTGAAACTGAAACTGAAAATGTAACTGTAAATATATTAATTATATTTAAAAATAAAAATTTGTCGAAAAATATTTTTATATATTTACATTTTAGGAAAAGTGTGCTAATATAATATACGAAAAAAATATTAAGGAGATATAAATTATGAATAACAAGGTTTTAGTTGAAACAAGCGCACGTCACGTGCATCTTTCTCGTGAGCACATTGATGTCCTTTTTGGAGAGGGCTATGAGCTCACAAATATTAAGGATTTAAGCCAACCTGGTCAATTCGCTTGCCAAGAAAGAGTTACTGTTGTAGGCCCTAAGAAGTCTATTGAGAGAGTTAGCATCCTTGGCCCAGCAAGAAAAGCATCACAGGTTGAGGTTTCATTTACAGATGCTCGTACACTTGGTGTTACAGCACCAGTTAGAGAAAGTGGAGATGTTGCAAATTCAGGTCCATGCAAGCTCGTTGGCCCATGTGGTGAGGTTGAACTAAGCGAGGGTGTTATTATTGCAAAAAGACACATCCACTTCACACCAGCAGAAGCTGAAGAGGCGGGCGTTAGCGATAAGGAAATCGTTAAGGTTAAGGTTGTATCAGACAGAACAACAATCTTCGATGATGTTGTAGTAAGAGTTCATCCAAACTTCGCAGCAGCTATGCATATCGATACAGACGAGGCAAATGCTTCCTGTGCTTTCGGTACAGTTTACGGCGAAATCATTAAATAATTAAATTAGAAATACATATAAAAGCAGATGCTTTTGCATCTGCTTTTTCGTTTGTATTACTATAAACTGACAAAGGTTGACAAATCAATCAAAATATGGTATAATTATCATGTATTGATATGTAATATCGATACGAGTAATCCCAAAAGGAAAAAAATCAAATGGTTACATATGAAAAAAGTGCGTCTTTTAACAAGGAAGCGCATAAATTAAACTATATATTGACAGCTCCAAATGATATAAAGCCAGATGAAAAGCTACCTCTTATCGTGTTTTTACATGGTGCGGGTGAGCGTGGCGATGATATTGAAAAATTAAAGGTATATTGCGTGCCTAAGCTCTTTACTAAAAATGAGGAGCATAATGGCGTGCGTGCATATACTCTAAGCCCACAGTGCCTTGCATATCCATTTACATGGTATGATTTGAAAAATGAGGTAATGGCACTAATTGACAGTATCGTATCAAGTAATCAAATTGACCCAAAAAAGGTTTCACTCTGTGGAATTTCAATGGGTGGCTTTGGCACATGGGAGCTTGCAATGACCTATCCAGATCGCTTTTATAAAATTGCACCTCTTTGCTCAGGTGGTATGAGCTGGCGCGCTTGGACTTTAAAAATGCCCGTTCGTGCTTTCCATGGCAAACGTGATGATGTTGTACCATATGAATATTCATCTCTTATGGTAAACGCAGTAAAAGCAAGTGGTGGAAATGTAGAGTTAATTTCATATGATGATCTGGGACATAACTGTTGGGATAGAGCATTTGAAGAAACCGACCTTGTAAAATGGCTTGTAGAATAAGCCAATAATAAAAGGAGTTAAAATGGACGGAATAAAAACCACTTTTGGTCGCAAAATCAAAAAGATTTTGCATATTTTAAATCCCCTTGCTGGTAAGGGTATGGCTAAAAGAATTAAAAAGCACATAAAGGAAACAGATGAGACCTATATGTCAAAGTCCCCACAAGAAACAAGTCAATATATCAAAGAATCATGCAAGATTGAGCCAGATACATGCTTTACAGTTTATGGCGGTGATGGCACCGTGCATAGGGCTGTAAATGCGGTAATGGACAGTGGTTGCGCTGAAGAAGCAATGCTTAAAATTGTTCCTATCGGCTCTGGAAATGATTTTGTTCGTTCCTTTAATGATATGCCTGACGAGTTTGTTGCTGACGTTATGAAATTCAATGACAGAC
This sequence comes from Eubacteriales bacterium, assembly GCA_045596585.1. Lineage (GTDB taxonomy): Bacteria > Bacillota > Clostridia > Oscillospirales > CAG-272 > RGIG2000. The sequence continues at coordinate 6,320 of JAZOCP010000035.1, read as the reverse complement.
ATGCTGCAAACCTTGTAAATATGGGCTTTGACTGTGGAGTTGTAAAGAGGGCTGACAGACTAAAAAAGCTACCTCTTGTAACTGGTCCTATGGCTTATATTCTTGGTGTAGTTGGTGAGCTTTTGCATAAAAAACCAATGAAAGCCAAAATTACTCTTACTTATCAAGATGGAACAACAGAAGAGCTTGAAGATAAATTTTTACTTGTCGCAATAGGAAATGGTAGATGGTATGGTGGTGGCTTTATGGTTACCCCAGGCGCCAAGCTGAATTCTGGCACATTAGACGTTGCCATTATTAAAAATGTAAGGTTTTTCACCTTCTTAAAGCTTGTTGGCTCATTTAAAAAGGGCAAGCACATAACAGACCTTGAAAATTGCACAGTAAAGAAGGGCTACGAAAAATACATTAGCTATAAAAGATGCATAGGCGTTAAGGTTGAGGGCTGCGATTCAGTCGCTGCCGATGGCGAAATCTACGATACCAATGTAGCTGATGTTAAGGTTGTACCTAAGGCAATTAGCATAATAAAGCACAAGCTATAATGAATAAAAAAGCAGGCGTTTCAGCCTGCTTTTTTTGTTGCTAAAAAGGATTAAAATTGAAATATGAACATATGCACATATTTTAATAAGCCTTGATTTTATTGAGCTCAAACGACTTTATGCATTGATTCTAAAGGTAAAGTCATTCTTTGGCTCGTTAACATCTATGCTTATAAGATATACTGTTTGTCCCTTGGTAATTTCACCATTAACATCAAGCTCAAGTGCGTGTATTTCAGTTTCATATCTTGCCTTTGCAAGTGAGCTATCGTAAGTTACAGTTACACCATCAACAGTAATTTTGCCATCTTCAATAGTTGGCTCAGTAAGGGCTATAAGTCTTTCGGTAAATTCATTTGCACCTTCAAACTCATCTATAATAGTTACACCATTTTCATCTGGTATAAAGCTACGAACAAGCTTTTTTAGCTCCTCTTGATGATAGATGCAAGCAAAGTCCATTTTAATAACACCATTTTCAAATGTTGTTATTGCTCTTTCACCGCCATTGCCTTGATATTTACCATTTATAATCGGCACATTGTGTCCTCTTGATGAGGTTTCAAGGAATGTGTATCTCTGTGGATGCTCAAAATACTGTCTTGTATATGGACGTCCACCAATATCGCAAAATACCTGTCTATCGTTCTTTGAGAAAATGAATGAGCCAACGTCATTGTGGTTATGGCTTTCACCATTTGAACCACCACGACATGCAAAGCCATATTTTTCTGTACGCTTCACATACCAGCCTTGGTTAGCCATAAAATATTCAGCATTTTTAGAAAGCTTAGCTGATTTATATGAGGAGTCATAAAAACGGAATGTGTTTAGGAAATAAGTAAAGTAATGCACCTCATAAGCAAATATTCTTTCAGGTGGCAACTCAACTTCATTTGGAAATAAATTCTTAAGTAGATATAGATAACCCGCTGGCATAGAAACTTGACTTCCAACTCCACAGTCACCATAGTTGACAATTACATTTTCGTCAAGGAATAGCTTCTGTAAAAACATCGCAATGTTTTTTACCTTTTCGCCCTTGGTTAAATCAACTCTGCCGTTTGTATAGGTCTTGAGCATTTCGGCATAGGTTAAATAATAACCAAAGCCATAGCTCCAATAACCAACACCCTCAGTGCAAACACCGTCGTCTTGATAGCCAAAATCAATATATGTTTGCATATTATGATTAATTCTATCTTGAACAAGGTCAAAAATTTCTGGACGATTAAGCATAAGAGCACAGCCAACTGCACCAGAGCAAACAGTTGTCCAGTTGTTTTCTCTGAATTCCCAGTGCCATCTCTTGGCAAGGAAAGGCTTAACTATACGCCTATCTATCTCAGCATCAATTCTTGCTTTGATTAAATCGTGCAAACGATCGTTAAGCAAAACCTTAATGAGAGCAAGAGCATAACCAATAGTAGTTGAATCAAGGTCAAGCTCACAGTTGTTATTTTCAGTAATGTTTGGCATATGAGCAGGGAGAGCCCAAACGTATTGGTCGCACATTTCCCAAATTGTGTCTTGTAGCTGTTCAAGATACTTTGGCTCATCATCAAAAATGAGAGTCATAGCAGTTAAGGTGAACATTCTATGTTGACGCTTAAAGAAATCAACCTGATAAATTGAGCGGTCTCCAATATCATGGAATAGACGGAATTTTGAAAACTTAGTACAAGGGATTTCGCCCATGCCATCCTTTTCATATTCCTTTAAAAGTAAATCAAGCGTATGCTTAAATTCTGGTTTGTTTTTTATCTCAGCCCAAAACTTTGGGTCGGTTGCTTTTCCTAAAAGATTCATTATTTAACACCACCTAATAAGCTATTTAATGATTTTGCCTCACAGGGGAGAGAAGTAAGCTCACCATCTGGCATAAACTCGAGAAAGCAGATACGTCCCTCGGCATTTTTGTCATTTAATACATCTAAATATTTGTTCCAGTCGCCTGTGCCCTCGCATAGTGGGTACTTCTTAGCATCCTTGTCCCAGTTAAATACGTGAACGTTTGTAATCCAAGGCAAAAGCGCTTTTAAAGCCTCTAAATTATATTCAAATCCCTTTGAATGGTTTGGCTGCCAATAAAGCCTTAAATTGTCCTTGTTTACATCATTTATGAAACGAAGGGTGTCATGGTAATCATCAGTAAGGGTCGCAAAGTGACACTCAATTGAAAGAGTAAGGTTAGGGTCGAATTTCTTTGTTTGGTCGCAAAGGTCCTTCGTAATTCGTACAGCACGCTTGTAACCATTTTCACAAACATATTGGTCACAGCTCTTTTTACAGCCACAGCGTGGCCAACCAAGCCAAACTCTAACGGTCCTTGCGCCCAGCGCCTTGGCTGTTTTTAAAACTTTTTTAAATGGCATAGGAAAATGCTCGTCACAATGGTACATAAGACCAAAATATGAGCCATATGAGGCACATTTTAGCCCTGCACCATGCATAAGCTTGCGCACACTACGTGCTAACTTTATATTACCCATAGGGATGTGAACATCTCCACCCCATTCGATATATTCAAGACCACTTTCTTTTGTAGCCTTGATAAGCTCTTTTATTCCTTTTTTTCTAAAGGAAACAGAAACAAGTCCACTTTTCATAATATTCTCCTAAAGTGCTAAAAGTCGCACCCCGTGGCTAAAAACCACATTATGTAAGTGCTCAAATTGAGCAAGTATTTGCTATTAATATATGTTTTTGTTTTCGCGATAGTCACGCCAAACGTTTTCAAAGAATCCGCCACCCTCTGGTAATGGTCTTACCGGACGTGCATAACCACCGATAGAACCATCAAGGTCGGAGCGATATGTTATCTCAAACACTCTGTCATTGAGTGCACCATCATCAAGCTCAAAACGGAAAACGTCCTCCATTTTCTCAGGTGCTGTACCGTTTTCAGAGGTGTAAATTGCAGACCCACGTGATTTTCCACCGGCTGATACATATGCTTTCATTGAGTAAATATACATCATCTCGCCAAGCAATGCATCGCGTAAGCGATATGCAAGCCAAAGCTTATTTTCCTTGCTTACATTTGCAATTTTATCAAAATCAGCAAAAGCATCACCAAATTCTTTGATAGCCTCATCAAATTTTGAAGCATTACGGATAGGACCCGCTACCTCGTCCATGAGCTTTTGATACTTCTCGGTAAGAGCGAGAACATTGTCCTCGTTGCCAAGAATATTGCGTGTAATATTTATATGCTTTATAACCGCATTTTCAGCCACTTGGTCGAACGTTTTTGCATCTGCCTTGTCGTTTTCTTGGTGCTTTGAAATAAACTGTGCACAACGAGTTGAGCCAACCTGACCTGCGTTAAGCGCGCTTCCACCTGGACGATAAACACCATGGCTACCAGCAACCTCACCACAAGCAAAAAGGTTAGGCACGTTTGTTTGCCACCACATATCAATATCAAGACCACCATTGTTATGCTGAGCACAAAGAGCAATCTCAAGCATTTCCTTTTCAAGGTCAACACCCTTAGATAGGTATAGGTCGTAAGCTGGCATATTCATAAATTGTAGTCTTGCAAGAGGCGTACCAAAGCATGCGTGTGCATTTTCAAGATACTCACGCGCCTCGCTGTCAAGCTTGTCATATGGTAGCTCGTCAAGACCATAAGGGTTCTTTCTAAAGTCAAGATAAACACGGCGACCCTTCATAACATTCTCGCGGAAAACGAGCAAGTCAATAATTGAAGAGCCATTTAATACCTTTTTACAGTCGAATGGCCACTCATAGCCCTTTCTAAATATCTTAGATAAGCAAGTGCCAATATCATCGAAATAGTCATTTAAAAATTCGTATTCGTTGCCGTTTTCATCAACGGAAACAAAGCGCGGGAGCACCTGCATATATGTACCAGATACGTTCCAACGTGGGGCAGTGGAGGCAAGACCATACTGCCACTCAGTTAAGTTTTTACCCTTAACTCCAGCCTCAAATGCAACACCACTTGCACCATGGTGACCAATAGGATAAACTGTATTTGAATAAATACCAGCAGGACCACCTGTTGCTAAAACTGTGTTCTTTGAATTGAACAAAACAAAACGGTCGTTTTCGCCAGTTGATGCTTTGTTTAAACACAAAATACCGACACAGGTGTCACCATTTTTTATAATTTCAACAATTTGAAGCTTGTCGAAAATCTTGATTTCACGCTTGTTTACCTCTTTTTCAAGACACTCGGTCATCATCTTTGAGGTAAGAGGACCAACGCTTGTTGCACGCGCACGTGGGTCGTGGTCGGTTTTGTAGCCAACATATTCACCATAGCGGTTTACAGGGAACTCAACACCAAGCTCGCAAAGATGCAAAAAGGACATAACTGAAAGCGCTGCCTCTGCATAAGCAATATCGCCATCAACACATTTTCCATTAAAGAAGTCCTGTGCCATAGCCTTTGGTGAGTCTGGGTAGTCAGCACATAGGTTCATTTTGTAATAGGTCTGTTTGTCAGAGCCTGTATTACGTGAGGTACCCATTTTTATGCCCTCGGTTACAATTGCAACATCCTTAACGCCATAGTCATCAAGTCTTAGCGCGGCATTATAGCCAGCAGCACCAGTACCTACAATTAGTGCATCAACAGTAATCTTCTTTATGTTAATGCCGTTATAAATAATAGTTGATTCGTTCATTTTTTAATTCCTTTGTGAGATCAAAGTCTTTGAATGTGCATACCACCGTCAACTATAATTGACTGACCAGTGGTATAGCCAAGCATACCTGAACATAGTGTATAAATAGCGTTTGCGCAGTCCTCAGGGAGACCCCATCTGCCGAGTGGAACAAGACCACCAGCGATAAGGTTGTCGTACTTCTCCTTAACCTTTTCGGTCATACCTGTGGCTATAATTCCAGGACAAATCTCATTTACGGTGATGCCATATTGTGCAAGCCTATCAGCGAAAAGCTTTGTCATCATAGTAGCGCCTGCTTTTGACATACAGTATTCGCCACGGTTTGTTGATGATGTGTAAGCAGAGCAGGAGGAAACATTAGCAATATATCCCTTAGTTCCCTCGTTTTCATATTGCTTTATCATTTGATTTGCAATTAATTGTGTAAGGAAAAAGGTTCCCTTTAAATTGATATCCATTACAAAGTCGTAGCTTTCCTCACTCATTTCAAGAATGTCAGCTCTTACCTTTGGAGCGACACCTGCAACGTTAACAAGGACATCTATTTTGCCGTATTTGTTAATAGCAGATATAACGGCATTTTGTCTGTCTTCAGCATTTGCAAGGTTACCGCTAATATAGATATATTCCTTGATAGAGGCAAATTTATCTCCTATCTTGTCGGCTGGGACGATATCCATTGCTACAATAGCGTATCCCTCATTGTTAAATTTTTCAACGCAAGCATAGCCTATTCCGCCTGCTGCGCCTGTAATAAATGCAACCTTCATTTTATTATTCCTTTCCAAGAACTAATTTCTTATATAGAGGCATATAAACCTCACCGTCACGAATTACACAGCCAGGGGTTCCGCCTGGCTTTCTCATAATTTCTGTACATTTACTGCAGCAGATGCAGAGCTTCTTTGGGTCGAGATTTGCACCGCTTGTAATAGCGTTTGCACAATCCGGATAAGCAAGGGTCTGTCTTCCGTAGCCTGCCATATCAAAGCCGCCCTGTTCCATATACCCGGCGCATACGTTTGCGGAAACAGCACCGAGGAAGGAAATGCCGGAAGAAATGATAGGCACATTAACAGCCTTCTTTATTTCGGCAATACCATCAAGCATCCTT
>JAZOCP010000034.1:0-7776 GCA_045596585.1 Eubacteriales bacterium | reverse complement strand
TTTTAGGTCTGCAAATGATTTTTTCTTAACTGCGAACCAAACAATCGAGAATACGCCAACGCCAGCGCCAGCTAAAATAACTGTTCCACCTGCTACACTACCGATAACAATACCGATAATTGCAACTACGCCAAGAACCTTCTTTTCGTCCTTGTTGTCATTTTCGTCATTGTCTGGTGTCATTTGATAACCACAAGTGTCGCACTTGCCGTCGTTATTTTCATCCTTGTGGTCAAGGATTTCACCATATTTTTCGCCACATGTTGCGCATGTTGCCTTTTCTGTGCAGGTCGCAGTACCGCCTGCGCATGGTGCAAAATCTCCGTACTCATGGTGGCAGATTTCACATATAGATTTATTCTGACAGGTTGAAACACCACCCTCGTGATAGCTCCAGCTAGCTATTTCGTCACAGTTTGCACAGTAGGTTGCACATTTTATTTCGTCGACATATTGATAATCTGGAACGGAAAAGTCGTGCTCTGCTAAATATTCAGCACCACAAGCTGTACATTTTCCTGCTGTTTGGCATGTTGCGCCACCACCATAGTGGTAAACATATCCTTCATATCCCTCATCTGGGCAAGGGCAACCAGCTATCATACACTTTTGCCAGTGTCCGCCCTCGTCCCAGCCATAGCTGTCGCCATATATATGCTTATGAATTGCAGTAATCTCGCCTGTATAATAAACCTTGTTAGAGTTAGGAACTGAGCCTGCGGAAGCAACCTTTACACCATAAACATATGCAATGGTCATATCGCCATTAAAATCAAGTGCAAAGCCGTCCTTTGCCTCAAGCTGGATGTAATATTCATAAACAACGCCCTCTTCGTATTTAGCGTCGCCATTCATTGTTGTACCAGTTTCCTTTGGCCACCACATAATACCTATTAGGTTTACACCGTTTGCAGAAATTATTTTTTCAATTCTTGTTTCGCCAGCCTTTGGCATAGCCATTTCAATGCTTATAACAGTAATTACATTAGTGATTTCATATTGCTCGCCAATGCCGTATTTGCCGTCAACCAAGGTAACCTTACAGCTTATTAGACTGTTTTTATCTTCTGTTTTTACAGTATAGGAAATGTCAGTTGCGCCCTTTATTTCCTCACCATTTTTGTACCATTGATAAAATACTGTTTGATATGTAGGATTTGCTTTATCATAAGCGTTTTTGAATGTGCCATTTTCGTTGCACATTTTCTCTGTGTCAACTGTTATTGTAACACCAATACCAATTTCGCCATTTGCTTTATAATATACAGGGAAGTCAGCCTCTGGAACTGTAAACTCATAGAAGAAGCGACCAGTATCAAGCTTATCCTTCATTAAAATATCGTTTACATAAACATTTGCATTGTTAGCTATGGTTACGCTGTCTTGCTCAATAATCTTACCAACAAGAAGGTAGCTCTTACCAGGAATTAAAATGACATTTGCAATGCTTTGAGGATTTCCATAGGAGTTTTCGCCAAGTATCTCATAAATAGCTAAGCTCTCAGCATCAATAGAAATCCCAGGAGTTGCCACAGTTATTTGAGGCGCCTTTTCGCCCATTACTATATCGCTTGCGTTTAGATATACCTGATATAGGTCACTACTACAAGTTATGTTGTGCCCATAGTTAGTCTTGCCATTTGCACTAACAGATGCATAAAATATGCCCGCTACATCATCTGCTGTGAAGTTATAAACGGAATTTGTTGCACCTTCAATAGCCACACCGTTTCTATACCATTGATAGGTAACCTGTCCAGCATCAAGCGCTGATTTAAATTCTGCACTTTGTGATGCCATCAATGTTGTATCAAGCACTATTTTTCCTCCAACACCGAGCTGTGAGGCTCCTACATCATATACAATTGCAAAGCCTACGGAAGGAGTTGCTTCAAATGTGTACTCGATATACGCATACTGAGAAGTTGCACTAACTGTTGCATTCTTTCCGTTAACAGTTGCGCTTACAGTATCACTAAACTTGTTGCCCTCAGGTGGATAAACAAGCATCTTTACAGTATAGGATTTACCTGCTCTGAAAACAGCATAATCGCCCTTCAAGGCTGATTCCTCACGCCATTCAACACTTTGTAAAATGACTCCGTTTTCTAATGTGATTTCAGTATCGTTTGCCATTTGGCCAGGGACAATATCGCCCACAGTAACACTTACTGCTTTTACTGCTTCCTTACCATAACAAGCTGATAAGGTAACAGGGGTTGGCGCCATTTTGAAGGTAGTAGATGTGCTAAAGTCGTCACTAAGCACTACATCGCTTGTGTCCCAACGCACAAATTCCATACCCTCCTCTGGAGTGTGGGCTACTATTGTAACCTCCTCACCATAGCTTGCCTCAGTTACAGGAACACCATCAACCATAGCAATACCTGACTCAACCTTTATAGGATATTTCTTTTCATATGAAATAACTCTTACAGGGTTAGCAAAGGAAGAGTTTTCGGTTTTTAATAAAGAATATCCAGTCCATACATACCAATAATATTCCTTATTTTGTTGTGTAGCCTCATAGCTTGTTCCTTGGAATATATCCTCGTTTATCACTTTTCCATTAATTGTAACCTCGTGAGTAGCAATAGAAAACGCGTTAATCTGTGAGGCACTTACCTGTACGCCCGATTTAAAGAAGGCATCGTTTATAATTAGCTCTCCACTACTTTCTGAGTAAAGTGCGCCATAGCCATCAACATATTGAGTACATGCACCATCACCCATAATGGTATGGATATATGGACCATTAAGGGTCAAGGAAGCTTGATTTTCCAAATAAATTGCAAAACCATTTTGAACGGTATATTCACCGCCGTCAAGAGTAACCCTTGCAGAAGAATTAGCATAAACTACTGTACCTGTGTACTTGTTTTGCATATTAACATTTATTGCATCAAGGGTAGAGTCATCCTTTACGGCAACGTTACCCATAGATTTACGATTAGATTTTGCAAAATAGTTATCAAAGATAATGGTACCATCTTTAATTTCAAGATTTGAGCTGTTTGACACCTCAATCATTGAAAATTCGCCAGTGTAAAACTCGTTAGCGTGATTGAGCACCTTTATCTCATAGCCATTTAGATCAAGAACATAATCTAAGCCACCATTAAATACAAGGCGATGCTTTGTGGGAAGCTCGTCATCGGGAACAATATCCTCAATGTCATTTGTCAGCTTTATGTGAGTTTTATCCGAGTTTACCGCGTTAAGAAGCTCCTCCCATGTGCCTACCTCTGCAATCTCTGGCTCTGTGTCCTCTGCGAAGACGGTCATTACGCCAAACGGAACAAGCATAAGCACCATCAAAGCCACTAAGAGTATAGAGGCGATTTTTGTGTTGATTTTCGTTTTCATTTTGATTTCTCCCTTTTATAAGTAGTTTTGTTAATTTAATAGTAATACTATTAAAACATTTTTGCTACACCCCTTGGGGGTGAAAATAAAAAAAGACGAAGTTTTTTACTTCGTCCTTTTATTAAAATCGTACACAGGGTGGCTAATTTTTTAAAAGTAGCCCATAAAGCTCGTCACGTGAACAAACACCAAGCTTATTATATAAATTTCTTGTGTAGGTCTTTATTGTGTTTTCAGAAAGGTGCATGCTTTCAGCTATATCCTTTCTCTTTTTGTTCTCTAAAATTAGCTCTAAAATTTCTCTTTCCCTTTCAGAAAGCGATTCTCCCTCTTTTATATTAGCAAGTGATTTTTCTACCTTTTCTTCCATTGGCATTGTTGCAACCTGCAATACAACTCCCCTTGATTCTGGCATTTGCTTTGGAACATCTCTAATTGGTATATAATCCTGCATCATCCAGTATAAAAGCAAAAGCAGCAGCTCCGAAATTATATAGGTAACTGACAAAAATTCAAACTCCCAGCTGACAAGCTTTTCAAAAAGCCAAACTATTAGGTTGCCACAAACTACACCAGAGATAAAGCCTGCAAGCTTTGGCTTGCCTATTTTCTTTTTTGCAACCGACAATATAATTGTCACTATCATTAAAACAAAATAGCTAAGCAAGTAAACAAGATATACTGGGTGCAAAGGTCCATATACCTTTATTAGCTTTGCTGAGTTGCCTATCATTTCAAGGCTTACTTCCTTATAATACCAAGGTAAAATGCCTGCACTTGCAACAATTAAAAACATTATAATACCTGCTGACACACAGGAAATTACGTGATATTTTTTAATCTCAAAGCCACATAGGCGAATAATGGTTAGAAGCATACACATTGAAAGAAATACGCTACCAAAATACGCAACGTCATTTGCGAAAATTGCAAAATTAACGCTCCTTGATACTGAAAGGAGTAAATAGCCAAGGTTGACTATTGTAACACAGATATAAAGCATGGTTAGCCATATTTCTTTTTTCTTTACCATTATCATGTAGGCAACAAGCAAGCCTACGGCAAGAAACAAAGTAATACTATATGCAACTGTCATAGGTCTTTTTCCTTTCCTACATTATTATATATATTTTATCATAATATAATTAGTATTTCAAGGCTTTTTTGCTTAGATCATACAAGCGCGAAAATTATTGATGCTATTGTATCAATTAAAATAATTGACAAAATACAAAGTGATACTATTTTTGTTGGTTTTGGTAAAAAAAGGACACCTATGGTGTCCTTTTAATTCTCTTTTTTATCTTTCAACTGCAAAGCACCAATTACCATCCTGCTCGATGAAATTAAAGTCCTTTGCGCCTATTTCTCTTAGTGAGTATGCAAGTCCACGTGTGTCCTCGCTACCAACAAGTGCATCCATTACAGCATCTGCAATTTGAAGATTTATATGCTCACAATCGCCTATGCCTGTTCCATCACCATTTACACCCATTAATCCTGTAACCACGTTTAATACATGGAAGGTGTCCTCACTTTGGTTAGCCTGAAGGTTGTTCATTTCCAAGCTTATATGGTCAATTGAGTAGGTAAATGCATCCTTGTCCTTTGTCACTAAAAATGTTGATTTTATATAGAAAACATCAGGAACTAAGGCTGCTACATCATTTAGCATATCGGGCAAATTCATAGTGCTTTTATAAGCTGTTGCATCAATACCAATAACTGTATTAACTATTGTTTCATCCTCGCCCTCGCCCTTTTCAAATTTAACCTGATAAAGCTCAACATCCATATATAAATTGCCACTTACATGGATTTGTCCCTGTGACTCCTGCTCAATAACTGTTTCTGCAAGAGCGCCAACCTGCTTATCTGTTAAAACGATAATATTTTTCATATCATCTGGTAAATTATCAAAGTTTACATTGTAGCCATATTCCTCTGAATAGGTAATCATATTTTCAACAGAGGCATTTACTGTTTCTTGAACATCGACCATATCCTTTTCCTTATCGAACGGATGGTCACATAGATGGTCCTTATCTGGCTCAGCGGTTAGCATAGCAACGTTTGCAATTGTGCCGATTAAGCTAATGTCCATTGTCTTTGTCAACGCAAAGTCAGCACCGATGAACAAGCCACCTATGATTATAATTATTGCGGTTATGCCCGCAAATAGAGTTTTCATAACAAGCTCACTTCTTTCTATATTATATAATAGCTATATGATTATTTTACCACAATATAATTATAAATTCAAGTATCTTGAAAAAATTTGAGGTAGCCACAATAAATGACCACCTCAAATATATTATTTTTCTGCTTTTTCCTTACTCTTTTTGCCGAAAAGATAGAATTTCTTTTCCTGCTTTGTAAATAGCCTTTTTATGTTTTCCCAATGGCGAATAACCATTAGTGAAACTGCGGCGAAATACACACAAATTATTGCAATTTCTATACCGCGGAAGGTGTTTCCTTGCTTACCCATTTCGATAAACTCCCAAATGAGAAGTGAAACTGGGCAAAGAAGCATTGATACAATAGATGCAAGTGACATATAGTTTACAGCGAAAAGAAGAATTAAAAATACACAAATACCTATAATTCCTATTCTCCAGTCGATAAACCATACAAGTGACATAGTAACTAAGAAGCCCTTGCCACCCTTGAACTTATAGTATGCAGGGAATGAGTGACCTATTACTGAGAAAAGTCCTGTGTATGCAGCAGCAAGTGAAAATACGTCCCTGTCAAATGCGCCAATTGCAGCTTGTCTGCCTGCTACATCACCGAAAAAGCCAAGCAAGGTTGCAAAAATTGCAATTACAACGCCTGCCTTTAGTAGGTCAAATAAAAGCACCCACCAAGCCCACTTGTGTCCGAAATTTCTTTTAAAGTTTGTAAAGCCAGCATTTCCACTGCCACACTGTCTTATATCCTTTTTGTAAACAAGCTTAGATATAATAATGGCAGGGTTTAAGCCACATACTAAGTAGCCACATACTGCGGCTGCAATAAATAAGAAAGCTGTCATATCTACCCCTTATTCCGCTACTATTATGTAGCTATATACCTCTTGGCCACCCTCAAGCACATATACCTCTGTTCTTGGGTAGCTTTTGTTAATATACGCCTCAATTTCGCTACATTCCTCGGCGCTTGAGTCCTTACCGGAAATTAAAATAACTACCTCGTGGTCGTTTAATTCCATTTTATCAAGTGCCTGACAGGTTGCCTCAAAGCGATTTTCTGAGCATGAAAGAATATTCTTTCCAACAAAGCCGATATAGTCGTCTGTTTTTACGTTTACACCATCAAACTCAGCATCTCTTACGCATTTTGAAACCTCAGCGGTAACAACGCCCTGCATTGATTCCTCACAGGAAAGTGCCATTTCCTCAAGGTCGCCAACGTCAGCATCAAGCATAGAAAGTGATGCATAGCCATCACCAATTGTTTTAGCATTTACTACGCGCACCTCGGCATCCTTATAAAGCTTTGCCGCCTGTTGTGCTGCCAAAATAATATTTGAGTTATTTGGGAAAACAAGAATTTTCTTTGCGTGTGCCTCATCAAATGCTCTTAAAAAGTCCTCAGTTGATGGGTTCATGCTTTGGCCGCCGTCAACTATTACGTCAACGCCCATTTCAAGAAATGCATCCTTAATGCCCTCTCCATTTGCAACTGCAACAATTGCCATTTCAGCAAGGTCCTTCTCTACGTGTACCTCAATTGAGTCCTCGTCCTTGTCGTTTGGCAAGGTTGTATTGTTGTGCTGAAGTGACATGTTTTCAATTTTTAGCTTTAAAAATTCACCAAACTGCTGACAGAAGCATAAAACCTTGTCAGGTGTCATTGTATGAACGTGAATTTTTACAATTGAGCCATTTTGTACTGCTACAATTGAATCACCTATTGTTTCAAGATAATCAATTATAGTATTTACATTGAACTCAGGAATATTACATTTTCTGTTTTGTAATCTTAAAAGAAGCTCTGTGCAGTAGCCGAACTCTAATACGCTGTCCTCATCAAATGCATCAAGGTCAAGCTCACCACTGCCTTCTCCCATAGCTGTGCGCTTTCTTTCAAAGCTTTCACCCTCAAGTGCGCGCTTCATACCCTTAATGATGTAGATAAGACCTGCTCCACCAGAGTCAACAACGCCTGCCTTTTTAAGAACAGGCAAAAGGTCTGGTGTGTGAAGAAGTGAATCCTCTGCTGCCTTAATAAAGAGGTCGAAAAACTCCTCTGGTGTTTGTGCGTTCATATCGGCAGCCTTTTGGGTTGCCTCTCTCATTACTGTTAAAATTGTTCCCTCAGTTGGCTTAAAAACTGATTTATATGCTGATTCAACACCGCTTTTGAATGCTACAACAAGTGCATCAACATCAGCCTCAGATACGC
>JAZOCP010000033.1:0-2967 GCA_045596585.1 Eubacteriales bacterium | reverse complement strand
AATCAAAAGAAGGACAGAATAGGTATTTATCAAGTTGGTAGTAAGGGTCAGCTCCTTGAATATGATAAGGAATATGAGGAGGAGGATGTGCACCATCGTCATGTTTCTCACCTCTATGCTCTTTACCCAGCTGATTTAATTACAACAGACAAAACAGCCGACCTTGCAAACGCGTGTCGTCAAACACTTGAAATAAGAGGAGATGAGAGCACTGGTTGGAGCATGGGCTGGAAGGTTAACCTTTGGGCACGTCTAAAGGATGGAGATCGCGCTATGAAGCTTGTTAAAACGCAGCTAACATGCGTTGAGCCAAATAATGAAATTAATTATTGTGGCGGAGGCGGGACATATCCAAATATGTTTGATGCTCATCCACCATTTCAAATTGATGGTAATTATGGTGTATCTGCTGGTATTGCACAAATGTTCCTTCAATGTGAAAACGATCAAATTAAAATATTGCCAGCTTTACCAAGCGAAATGAAAGACGGTTATATCAAAGGATTATTAGCAAAAGGCAATATTACTGTTGATATAGAGTGGAAAAACAACAAGCTTTCAAGGCTAAAATTAGTAACACCAATTAAACAAACTGCTATAATAGTTATAGATGGAAAAACTCAAGCAGTGGAGCTTGAGCCAAATAAAGAATTTATTCTAAAGTAGTTTCTTTTAATTGGAGGTACATATGAAAAATTTGGGATATTATAACGGTAAGCAGGGTCTTATTGAAGAGATAACTGTTCCGATTACTGACAGGGCCTTCTACTTTGGAGATGGGGTTTATGATGCGGTAATGTGCCGAAATAATATCCCATATCTTTTGTGGGAGCATGTTGAAAGAATTTTTAAAAATTGCTTTTTACTTGGAATAATCCCACCTTTAACTAAGGAAGAATTAATGAACCTGATAAAAAGTCAATGTCCCTTAGTTGATGGCGAGGAGAAGTTTGTATATTTCCACATTTCAAGAGGCAGTGGTATAAGAAATCACGAATTTACAAGCACTAAGGGAAACCTTTGCATTATGATAAAGCCTCAAAAAATAGATAATATATACGAAAAAATGTGCCTTTGTACACAAAATGATAATAGATTTAAAATGTGCAATATAAAAACCTTGAATCTTTTACCAAGCGTTATGTGCGCACAAAATGCAAAAAATAATAAATGTGACGAGGGCGTTTTTATACGTGATGGCTATGTAACAGAGTGCTCACATAGTAATGTATCAATTTTAAAGGATGGAAGGCTAATTACTGCCCCTGCTGATTGTCATATTCTCCCTGGCGTTACCCGTGCCCACTTAATTGACACAGCTAAGCGAAATGATATTGAAGTATGCGAGGAAATATATACCACAAAGGAGCTATTTGATGCCGATGAAATTATAGTAACCAGCTCTTCAAAAATGGCAAGAGGCGTTAAGAAAATAGATGGTAAGTCAGTAGGTGGTAAGGACGAAAAGACCTTACTACTATTGCAAAATGAAATTTATAATGATTATATAAAATCGACCAACGCATCATAAAAAAAGCCACCCACTTGGGTGACTTTTTTAATAGTAAAACGAATGATTTCCAATCTTCGCGTAAAATGCACGATTATTGATTATCCAGTTAGAGGGTGAAAGGGTAGGATTAACAAAGTATAAAATACCGGTGTTAATTGAATAACCCTCAAGACAAATTTTGGCAGCAATTATGCTTTGACTATTTGGAGCCTTGTAAATCGTTCCATTTGCAACAGGGCTAAATTGTATGCCGTATTTTTTATCGAAAATAACACCATATATCGTGTTTGGAAAGCTTCTTGAACGAACTCTGTTGAGAATGACATTTCCAACTGCAATTTTACCCTTGAAAATTTCCCCACCACTTTCCGCATTTATAATTCTTGACAGCCAATATACCTCGTCATCTCGATAATATTTATCTCCTGACAATATTCCACCACTACCAGATGTTACATAAAACGATGATGTCGAATTTTGCCAGCTTATCTTAGCATCAAATGCTTTTGATAGTAGAACTATCGGGGCATACATAACACCATATTTCATAAAAATAGGGGAAGACGTGTATAAATAACGGCCATTTGCAACGAAATAATTAGCTCCATCAGTAATAGTCATATAAAGCTTGCTTGAAGAAATGGTAAGTGTTCTGCTTGAATAATTATATGTAACCCTTGTACTTGGATCAACTGCTTTTGCAAATTGTCTAACTCCAACAAAGGTTGTCGAGTCTTGTATTCTTACATTTCCCGAAAACTCCCTACTATTAATGTAAACTCCAACAGATGTACCACTCGTGGCGTTGATTGTTACAGTAAAAAACGAAGCAACAATAACGAAGATGAAAATAAAAGATAAAGCCTTTTTCAAATAACCATCCTTTCCTTTTGAATTAGTAATGCTCGAACAATTACATTAATATTCTAACATTGGAAAGGACTTAAATCAAGGAACAATATTTGCCAAGGAAATTTGTGTAAAACGGACACAGGGTTAAGATTTTTGATTTGCTTTAGCTTTCAAAAGTCCTATTTCCTTCTTTGATATAGTGCCAGTTATGCTTGAAAACAAAAGATAGAGTAGGGTGCACAGTAAAATTTCTAATATTGTATTGATTTTTCCGCTTGTTAAAGCAGGGAAGACACTAAAAATCAGACGTGACAAAAAGGTTGATAATATTATATTTATTGTCGGCTTGAAAATCCATTTGAATATTTCTGGCTTCACACCTGTTTTGTTTAATAGCTTTATGATACTAAGAGAGGTATTTAGTAGCTCGGTAATAAAAATAATACCAATATAACCATTTACACCAAAGGCTGGAACTAATAGTAGAATTAAAATAACACTTATAAAGGAATCAATAATGTTAACTCTCATTGAATATACATGCTCACCAAGTCCTTTTAGTAAGGCATCAACAGCAAAATCAAGATATATAAGTGGAATAA
>JAZOCP010000032.1:0-3898 GCA_045596585.1 Eubacteriales bacterium | reverse complement strand
ATTTTTCGCACATATTATAACACAACTATTTTGAATTATCAATAGTTTTTTATCTAATTGTAAAATAATATATTAATAAAATAATACCAAATATTATTCTATACCAACCGAATACTTTAAATGTATGCTTCTTAACAAAGCTCATCAAAAGCTTAATAACCGCAAGTGATACAATAAATGCAGTTAATGTGCCAATTAGTATAATAAGAGCTTCGCTTAGTGATATTCTCAAGCCATCAATTAAGAGTGCCTTTGTGCCCTTTAATAATGTTGCACCAAGCATAACAGGAATTGCCATAAAGAACGAAAACTCAGCTGCAGGTGTACGCGAAACGCCAAGGATTGATGCGCCAAGAATTGTAGAACCCGAGCGAGAGGTTCCAGGAATTAAGGAAAGAACCTGAAAGCAACCGATTTTAAATGCAGTCTTTTTGTCAAGTGTATCAATATCTGTGCAACGAAATTGTCTTTTTTGATTAATGCTTTCAATAACTATGAATAAAATACCATAAACAATAAGCGCTATTGCAACGGTTATGAAATTATAAAAATATTTATCAAGAAAATCATCAAGCAAGAGCCCTATAACAGCAGCAGGCAAAACACCAATTATAACTCTTAGCCAAAGTGACATTGTTTGCTTTTTTGCAATTATCGCCTTGCCCATTTTTTTGAAGGGATTTAATTTACCAAAGAAAAGAATTATAACAGCGAGTATTGAGCCAAGCTGGGTCACAACCTCAAACAGCTCCCACGCGCCATCGCTAATATCTAATTTTAAAAACTCATTAGCTATAATCATGTGTCCTGTGCTTGAAACAGGAAGCCACTCGGTAATTCCTTGTATTACGCCAATGATTATTGCTTTTAAAATTTCAAGAAATAGCATAAACTCTCCTTTCTATTTTTGGCGACCACGTGTCGATATTTTAAGGATTTATTCCTCACTTGAGCGAACTATATCGCCAGCCTTTACCTCATATGGCACCTTCATTTTAAATTCCATTGATGGGTGTGGTGCACTTTCAATTTTCTCGCCATTTGGCAAAGATAAATCAGTTGCAACAAATCTTTTACCAACTGAGCCTGGGGTGATAATTTCGCATATATCGCCCTCTTTAATTTTATTTCTTTGTGTAAAGTATGAATATTCGCCCTCGGTTTTTCCTGTCGCAACGCAAAGGTATGCCTTCTCGCGAAGATAGCCATTTTGTGTAACGACCTGTGGCTTTTGCATTGGGTTGTCGTAGTAAAAGCCTGTTTCATATTCACGATGGCTTACACTTTCAAGCTCTCTTAGCCAAAGAGGGTTATATTTGTAATCCTCTGGGGACTTTAGATATTCATTTATAGCCATTTTGTAGGTATTGGCACAAATCGCTGTATAATATGCGCTTTTCATTCTACCTTCAATTTTAAAGCTATCTATTCCACTTTCCATTAAATCCTCAATATGCTCAATCATGCACATATCTTTTGAGGACATAACAAACGAGCCTTCCTTATATTCCTCAATATTTAAGGTGTCATCAAGTCTTTTTTCCTCTGCAAACGCGAGTGGATATGCATTTTTATAATTCCAACGACAAGGCTGAGCACACGCGCCACGATTTGCATCTCTGCCTGTATAGTAGTTAGAAAGAAGACATCTACCACTATATGATATACACATTGAGCCATGAATAAAGCACTCAAGCTCTAATGATTTTGGGGTGTTTCTTCTAATTTCGTTTATCTCATCAAGCGAAAGCTCCCTTGCGAGGACAACACGCTTTGCTCCCATTTTATGCCACGCATTTGCAGTATCAGCTG
This sequence comes from Eubacteriales bacterium, assembly GCA_045596585.1. Taxonomy (GTDB): domain Bacteria; phylum Bacillota; class Clostridia; order Oscillospirales; family CAG-272; genus RGIG2000. Next base: position 2,086 of record JAZOCP010000032.1, on the reverse strand, counting down.
AGACAACGCTTGCCTGTGTAGAAATATGAATTTCCATATTAGGAATAACCTCGCGTGCAAGCATAAACACACCAAGGTCTGAAATAATAAGCGCATCAACACCTATATTATCATATTCCAAAAGATATTTTTTAAGACGTGCATATTCATTTGTATGTGGCATTGTATTTACTGTAACGTATAATTTCACACCACGTGCGTGTGCATACTCGGTTGCTTCCCTTAATTCTTCAAGGGTGAAGTTATCGGCTGCCGCGCGCATTCCAAACATATCGGAGGCAAGATACACAGCATCTGCCCCATATAATATAGCCGCCTTCATTTTTTCAAAATTTCCAGCAGGACAAAGTAATTCCTTCATTTTTATACCAGCTTTTCTACATTTTGCTTTTGGCTTTTTAAAAGCCTCTTTTTTAATTTTACCACATTTTATAATTAGTGTCAATATTATATTAATATAGTGCTTGCTTGACAAAATATGCAACAAATGTTATAATGATAATCGATATATCAAACGCAATTAGGAGCTTAAAATGGAAGAAAACAAAAACGAGCAAGAAAAGGTTTCTTTAGGTGATAGCTCCACAGAGCTTGAATCAGCGGCGGCAAGAAGATTAAGACTTTTAGGCATAAAAAACGACGATAAAATACACGACACCGAGGCAGAAATAAAAAAGGGCAATTTCTTTGCAAACCTTTGGTACAAGCGCAAGTGGGTTATTATAATATCCGCATTTTTTATTTTGGTGTTAGGTGGACTTATCCTTTCCTGTGCACTAAAGGACAGGCCCGATATTAGGATTTCCTACAATGGTCCTGCCAACCTTACAAAGAGTGACCTTGATAAAATTGATGCTTATTTTTCTAAGCTTGTGCCCGACTATGACAAGGATGGCAAGACTGACATTAGCTGGTCAAAAAACAGATATCTAACCGAGGAGCAACTTAAGGACTACAACGATGGTGAGGGTGGTGACTCTTTTTCACAGGTTGCAAATAGTGAGGCGCTTACTCAAATAAACCACGTAATTACCTTTAGCGACTTCAACTTTTTACTACTTGATACAGCAGTATTTGATGAATTTGCGGATGGATTTTTCACGATTAGCGAGCTTGGCTTAGCGGGGTATAACGATATAACATATCGTGACTGTGGTATATATCTCCATAAGACGAATTTTGCAAATGAAAATCCAGAGCTTAAAAAGATTTTTCCTGCCGACACTGTAATTTGCATACCAAACAGAAATTCAAAGAATATCGATAAGGAAGTTGCACTTTTAAAAGCAATTTTAGAGTATCAAAAAGCGTATAATGAACAATAAAAAGCAGACCCTGTGTCTGCTTTTTCTTTTTTAATATAGAATAAAGATTTTAGTCAACTATGCTTGCTTGCGAAATGCAGAACACGGCAAAGCACCTTATTATAAGAAAAGCACCAAGCTTTAGGCTCAGTGCTAATCATATAAAATTGAACTAAATCTATAAGCTGATTTCAAGAGCGAAAACAATTGAGTATTGTTTTCGCCGAAGAAATTCAAACAAAGCAAGGAGCATAAGGTGTTTGGCACTTGGACAAACGCCTTAGGCGACTATGCGACTTTGCGTGATGACAAGGTAAAAACAATTGAGTATTGTTTTTACCGCAGGAATTCAAGCAGGGCAAGGAGACTGTCAAGTCTGTCTCTCGGACTGACGAAGACAGTCAACTATGCTTGCTTGCGAAATGCAGAACACGGCAAAGCACCTTACTATAAGAAAAGCACCAAGCTTTAGGCTCAGTGCTAATCATATAAAATTGAACTAAATCTATAAGCCGTGTTCTGTTTTCGACGGTCATCTATCTTTGCCTTGTGTCACCACAAGGCTCCGCAATAATGCGTGCCACCCATGGAAACGGCAAAAAGCCTTATCGGGCAAATAAAATTTCCATATACGGTGTTGCTTCAGATAGGGTTTACACCTACTCTATGTTACCATAGAATATCGTGAGCTCTTACCTCGCGTTTTCATCCTTACCTCTTACGAGGCGGTAATTTTCTGTTGCACTTTCCCGAGAGTCACCTCTGGCTGACGTTATCAGCTA
>JAZOCP010000031.1:0-20857 GCA_045596585.1 Eubacteriales bacterium | reverse complement strand
AGCACTTACAAACACACATAATTCCTGTAAGAAACGTCGGTGTAAAAGGAATTCAATACACGATATAATTAAATAAAAACTTTCCATATAAAATAACTTCCACTTTTGGAGCTTTTTCCAAAAATCAAAATTAAAAATTCCATAAAAATTCCATGTTTTTGTGGAAAAAGCAGGGCAAACAAACGAAAAAAGGGAGTAGAGAAAATCTACCCCCTATTACGAGCCTTGCGAGTAACAAGGTTCTGACCGTGAAAATGCTATTTGATTTTCACAAAACCCGCAAAGCAGGTCTGTTCTTTTGAACAGTTAGGTCAGGTTCTTATGTATCACAAACCCTTATATTACAAGGCTTCCCCTTTGAATGGAGGGGAAGCTGTCAACGCAGTTGACTGATGAGGTGTAGATTTTATATACACCATAAATAATTACACCTCAGCCACCACTAACGAGCCCTTAGCAGGGCGCAAACCTTTTGTTGCCCTGCAAGGGAAGGTGTCATCTTTGATGACGGATGAGGTGTATGCCTCGTCGCGCCCTGCCATACAGCTTTGTGAAACAGCCAGAGGTTAGAACATGCTTAAATAGTTAAAGTTAAGTTGTTTTCTTTTTTGCTTGATAACGTAAATGATTTTTTTATTGTTTTTTTACCAAGGGTGATTTCAATTTCATAATCGCCATAAAAGCCTCTGAAATCAACACATCCTTCATCATTTAAGAAAGAGCTAATCTCAGTGTGCCATTTTTTGTTTATTAAATTTTCAAGTGTACTGTAAGATGGCTTTGGTGTCATATCAAACCTGAATAAGCCACCATAGTACACATTTTCACCAACTGACATATTGCCCTGCGTGCGTCTTATAGCCTCAGGTGTTGGGTCTGGCACATAGGCATAGCCATCAACTAAATTCCAATATATAATTTGCTCCACGTTAGGGTGCGAAAACCAAACGGTGTAAAGGTATTCAATTAGCCTTGCCTGTATTTCTTCATCAAGAGGGTCGTTTGAATAAGCGGGAATTGTAATTTCCGTCACTTGCAAATGCTTTGACAAATTAGAGTACAAATTCATATGCTCGTAAAGACATTTTGGATTATAAAGATAAGCGGATTTAGTTATTTCACTTTTTCTGTCTTCAAACACATGGAATTGTGCGCCAATTGCATCAATTCGTGCTCCCTTTAGCATATTTGCTTCTATGTAAGCATAGTACCTATCGGTTGAGCGACAGTTATCTCCCCAAAACGCCTCAGTAAATTCGTTTATAACGAGCTGATTATTGGAAAAATATTTTTCTGCCAGCTTAAAGCACCATTCCACATAGTCGTTTTCGTTATAAAATTCAGTAACGCCGGCACTATGTCCCCAAAGCATTTCGTTTGTGACCTCAATGGTTGGAATTTTGTCCTTATATCTATCTGCTATTTCCTTGTAGCGGCGCTCGAGCTCTACTTTAACCTCACTTACCGAGTAGCCCCTTAGCCAATCGGGAAAAAGATGCTCATAGGCAAGGGCATGCTCCCTTGGCTCAATTTTGTTTTCCTCACAGTATTCCATACACAAGTCAATTGGAGGGCGGCGATAATACTTTTCTGAATTCTTATCGTATCTTAATTCGCCTTTTTTTGGCTCAATAGAGCTCCAATAAAACGGCAAGGTTGCCATATTGAAGACCCTCTTAAAATAATCCTTGTAAAGTTGATTTTTCTCATCGCTTTCAAGCTCGTCAAGCATAAAAAGATTAGCACCGAACTTAAACTCATGATTAACTTGATTTATTTTAACTTTTGCATTAGGTATAACATTTCCGTTCTCGTCAATTACAGAAATAGTCATATTTCCCTTGCGATATTTTTCAATATTTGGATAAATTACATTATTAAAGAACTCCTTGTTATTTTCAAGCTGTTCAAGGACCTTTCGCCTATCCATAATGCCCCCCGTTTAATTGTGTTAATTTTGTAACCTTTATTATTCTTTGTTTTTTTAATTTTGTCAATTATTATATTACTTCTTGAAGTATCTGTTAAGAAGTCCCTCAAAAGCTCTACCGTGTCTTGCCTCGTCGCGTCCTGCCATATAGCTTCGTGGAAAAGCCCGAGGTAGCCCTAAGTCTTGTATTGCTTGGCTTTGCCCAGCTTTTTAACTATAATATATTTTCAGCTCTGCACTTGCATAAATTAAGAAATTCCATTAATTTTTCCATGCTTTGTGTAGAACTCAGCACTACAAATTGGAATTTGTTAAATTCATTTGTTATTTTTTGCTTTTTTCAGTACAAGCTCGTGCATTACAAATATGAGTACTAAGAATATGGATAGACAAATTGGCAAAAGTGAAATGGAGATTTTTTCCGCTATAACGCCGAACAGGGGTGGCATTGCTAAAATTCCGATATAAGCAAACGCCATTTGTACGCCTATCATTGCTTGCGATTTGTCTCTGCCAAAAACATCGGGTGTCATATGAATAATGCACGGATAGATAGGTGCACATCCAAATCCAATAACAACAAATCCAATCAAAGCAAACGCGGAAGAAAACGGCACAAACAGCAAGGCAATACCGACAGCAACAATTCCCGTTCCCATACGAATTAGGAATTTATCTCCAAGCTTCATCGCAAGAAATCCGTTAACAAATCTTGCAAGCGTTATGCCTATATAGAACATACTCGCATATCCTGCCGCCGTTTCGGGTGAAAAATCCCAATTTTGTACAAGATAAGTGCTCGCCCAAAGAGAAGTGGTTACTTCCAACGAACAATAAGAAAAGAACATCAAGAAACAGGGGATTGCGCCCTTGATAGCAAATATTTCTCTGAATGATAGCGCTTTTGATTCTTTTAGCTTCGGCGTATCGTCATTATCCTTGCTCCCTTTTTTCCAAAGCGGTATGCTAATAAATATAATTGCAGAAAGCACCGCTTGAATAATGGAAACAATAAGATAACCACCACTCCAGCTTTCAAGCTTAACGAGTGCGAAGCTCATTATATACGGGCTGATAGATGCGCCAACACCCCACATACAGTGAAGCCAGCTCATATGCTGTGCCTTGAAATGCAGAGCAACGTAGTTGTTCAAAATAGCGTCCACACCACCTGCACCGAGACCGAATGGAATTGCCCACAGAATTAGCATCCAAAATTGAGTGCTGATAGAAAAGCCGAACAAGCAGAGTGCGGTCGTAGTAACACTTATAGCAGTTACCAAGCCCGCGCCAAATTTATGTAATAGCTTATTGCTAAAAAAGCTCGACAATATCGTACCTACAGTAATGGTTACCGATATAATACCTGCGTACGAGACAGGTACGCTAATATCGGCATGAAGCACGGGCCAAGCCGAGCCTAAAAGCGAGTCGGGCAGACCAAGACTGATAAAGCACACGTATATAAGTACTAAAAGCAAGCTTCCCATTATTATATTTACCTCATCAAATTCTTATTTATTCAGCCAATTTTATCACATAAAATTATGCTTTTCAACAATTAAAGCATTTTCCATAAAAATTTTTCCATAATCTGAGCTTTTAAAAAACTCAAATATCGAATTTCCATTCCTTTTTATAGTGCAAGGAAATTGTACCATTATCGTTAAATTCTATCGGCAACCAAACATACGAGCTTTTCAAAAAATTCAAGATGTTGTGTCTTTCAAGCATAACGATTTGAGTGTGTGCGTCCTCTACTAAAAAAATATTAGTGCTTTGAGTGTTAAAGGTCGTATGAGTAAAATCATTCACACAGGGGTCGCCTATGTCCTCCCACTCGTCAAGCAAGCTCCTTGTCCTAAATGCCTTTGCCTGATTTGTTTCCCAGCCGGTAAGCCCCGATGTTATGATATAATAATATCCGTTTTTGTAGGTAACAGCAGGAGCCTCTCGCCAAGCGGCTGATTCTATTCTTTTGTATGTGCTTGTAAAGGATAAATAATCATCGCTTAACTTAACTACATATAAGCACCTATCCCCCTGCAAGCCCCCTGTTTTGTCCCCAAGAGTAGGGTCGGCTGTGTGTCTATCATAAATTAAATATGCTTCGCCGTCTATATCCTTGTAAACGGTCATATCACGCACCCAGCCGTTATTATCAATAGGCTTTGAATAGCCAAGCCATCTGTATTTTCCGTTTACGCTATCGCACACTGCAAGTCCCATATCCGAGTCACCCTGTCCGTTTCCATGGTCACCGGGATATTTTACATAATGGCACCATAAAACAAACTGCTTCGTCTTATCATTATAAATTATTTTAGGTCTTTCAAAGCGCATAGGTCCATAAAGCTCACTTTTTGGGTCGTTGCTTACCTCTAAAATAACGCCCTCGTATTTCCAATTAAGTAAATCGCGTGACTCATACATTACAACGCCTGTATCTGTCATTTGTCCGCCATTCGGACCGCTACTCATAGGCAACGGACGAAAAGCCATTCCATACCAATGGTATTTTCCGTCTGCGTATATAATTCCACCGTCACTTGCGTTTATTATGTTTCCGTCCGTATCATACCACTCTATAAACTCATTTATTTCACCGTGACAAAAAGCCTTCATAATTTTGCTCCTTAATTATTTACTACATTTTACCATAAACCCAAGCGCATTTCAACAAAATGATTTCCATAATTAGAGTTTTCATATTTTGAATTTTTTTACCCACTCTCCAAGGCTCACGCACTTGCCCAACGGGGACTCTGAGGAATCGCAAGAACCAAAATTCCATAAAAATTCCATGTTTTTGTGGAAAATCAATCCCTCCGTCACGACAAGTCGTGCCACCTCTTCTAACGCACGCCCTGCGGGTGCCTTTACAAAGGAGGCATACAAAAAAGGGAACAGATTTCTCTGTCCCTTTGTATTTACAAATCCTTGTTTTGTCGGATATTACCAGCCGAGCCACGGGATTTTTCCGTCGAGGCATTGGCTTGCGGTATTTCCGTAAGGTGTTGTTGCATACCAAACGTTTTGATAATATTTGCTGTACGAGTCATAGTCGTAACGGAACGGCTTTGTTCCGTCGTTGCTTAGTGCGTCGGCGGGAACTCTATACGTGTCTGACGTACCCGTCAAATCATTCCATACCATATATCCGATATCATCTCTCCAGTGGTCCGTGGAAAATGACGGTGTCGGGTCGTTTGTTTCATATCTAACCTTTGGTGCAAAGCCATGTAGCGTTTCGCAAACCAATTCGTATCCGACTACGTTTCTTTGTTCGTCAAGCACCGGTGTAAATACCGTCAAATATACGCATATAGCACCTGTTGGCCACTGGCTGTCAGAATCAAGAGGGTCAAGGGTGGAATACATTGAAATTTCGCTGTATCCATCCCAGTTCAAATCTTGATTTTTCAAAATAAACGACAGTGAGGTATCAATTGTAATGTCGCCAAAAAGCGCGTCAATCTGTGTCGCGTAATTTTTATCCATACTGCCGACGTAAGGCGGCGCACTTGGGTCCCAACGAACCTGTATGGTTTCATTAAGCAAATAATCTATTGAGTCTATTACGATATCCGTTTGATACTCTTGATTTAAGATTTGGCGAAGTCTTTCAATCAAGGTTGCCTCTTCGATTGGTAAATCCTCCGTCAAGTAGTTAAAGCCCTTTAGCTGTGGGGAAAGCTCGTGGTATGCCGGCTCTGCATCATCGTAATAACGCCAAATGGCAAAAACTCCACCGACTGAAAGCGACAGTGCCAAAATGCACAAAACCAATAGAGAAGGTAACAAACGACGATTAATCATTCTCACCCTCCAAGCCTTCTGCTTCATCAGGAAGAAGCGTTAGCGTTCCGCCCGCCTTGACAATTGCCTCTTTTGCCTTGTCAGAGCAGGAGTGCGCTCGTACCGTCAAACGTTTATTCAAATCGCCTGTTGAAATAATCCTTAAGCGCTTACTTTTCGGTCTTACTAATTTCCTTTTCTTCAAAGAAGAAATATCTACAAAATCGCCATCCTGATGGTATCTATCAAGCATATTTGTTCCTAGCGAGCATAAGCTGTCGTCCTCGGAATAAGTAGATATTAACATGTGCTTAAGCGTTATACTGTGTACGCTTGGCTGACAAATTTCTTCTTCCTCTGCCACAGGTTCACACGGGAGCTCTTCCTTGCATGGGAATAAGAGTGCAAGTCGTTTTTTCTTTTCATTTTCGATTAATCTTTCAACTATCGGTGTAACAATCATGCCAAACACGATAAGCAAAACGCAAAGCCAACCGGCAGGGGATTGTAGGAACAGCAAAAAGCTTCCTACGTACTGAATTCGCTGTCCCTCGTAAATTCCTCGCATTTGACTGTAAAGAACAGGGAATTGGTCGGCACGCTCGTTTGCGTCTCCCTGCAAGAGGAAGTGTCTTTCGTTTGGGTGCTTTTCGTTTGGCTCCTCAATTCCAACAATACGGTGGATGACTTGTATATCGTCCTTTTCGTACACTACAATATCGTAAAGCTCCAAATCCTTTTCGTCGGGGATGTGGTTGCAAATTACGACATCGAACATTTGGAACTGATCGTCAAGACCGTATATGAAAAGATGCTCGTTTTTTGTGTTCTTTTTCGCCATAGATTCACTCTTGACAACCTTAATAGACGGAATTCCGTTGGCAGGCTTGTCCTCCGTTGCGCGAACGTAAATAGCAAAAACAAACACAGCTATCAGAATCAAGCAGAGTAGCAAGGATAAAATCCTGTTAAACCAAAGAATAGCTTGACTCAGATTCTTGTTTTTATTCAATTGTCTTTCTTTTTCTTTTTTTATTGCTTCGTCCCTGTGTCCAAATCTAATAAATTGGATTTCCGATTTTGTAATGTGTCCGATAAGATACGAAAACATTGCTGTGAGCAAAACAAAAACGATTAAGCAAAGGACTAAAACATAACTTTCAAATCCTGTCATAAGCCTCTTATGGTTAAATGCAAGACCCCATGTTTCCATGGGATCTGCGATTTATTAGTGAATGTTTTTTAATTATGCAGCAGGAGTAACCTTTACTCTGAACTTAACGTCTTGGATAACGGCCTTGAATGCTTCGTATTCATCCTGTGTTGGGAGGTGGAACGCGCCAATTGAGATAGCATCCTCTACTGTTGCTGCTGTGATTGTGTATGTGTAGTATTCGCCACCGTTGTGTGTTGTCCAGTCAGCCTCTGTAAGTTCAACTGCGAAATCAGGGTTGATTGTGTAAACAGTAGTGCCGTTGTATGTGCCAGCAGTGGAGCTTGCAAGCTCAACAGTGATAGTTGCGTTCAATGCCTTTGCGAGCATATCGTCGGAAATGTCACCCTTAGGAGTGAATACTAATGTGATTGAGCCTGTACCCCAAGCGATTGTTGTAATCTTAGTGTCTTGTGAATCTGGCTCAACAGCGAAGTCAAGGCTGTTCTCAGTGAATGCGTATGAGCCTGAGTTTCCTTCGTGGTCGATACCACCCATCTTTGAAACGAATGGCTCTGTTTGTGCGTCGATTTGGTTTCCGGAATAAATCCATGTTGCGTATACGCCACCAACGGTGAGAAGTATACAGAGTGCTATTAATAAGCTAAGTTTTTTCATTTTTTCTCTTTCCTTTCGTCCGAATTATTCGATTATCGGATAATTTATTATAAATTAAACCCCTCACATTGTCAAGATTTTTGTGCAAAAAAAATTTAAATTTTATATAAATTTTACACAACAAAAATGCTTATCCAATCCTAAAAGCGGTACAAAAAGGGCAGAGAAGTCTGCCCCTTATGTATTTTAGTTCTTGAAGTATCTGTCAAGCAAGCCTTGGAATGCCTTTCCGTGTCTTGCCTCGTCGCGTCCTGCCATATAGCTTCGTGGAAAAGCCCGAGGTAGCTCCGTGTATTGCACTACTTAGCTTTGTTGAACTTTTCTAATGAGATTTTATAATAGCTCTGCGTTTGCATAAATTAAGAAATTCCATTAATTTTTCCATGCTTACAGCTCAAATCTGCGTTCGCCCATAACAATTTCTATCTTAATGTCCTTTGCATATTTATCACTGCGATAATGCTTAAATTCTTTTAGGATATCGACCATTATTTTCGCTTCGTCACCAAATTTTTGTTCTATCACATTAAGTCCTATAATTTCAATGTGCACAGGGCGTCCTACCATATCAGTAAGGCAATCCCAAAAAGCATCCCAATTACATCCATAATAATCTGGAAAGTCAAGCGCATATTGTATTATCTTGTGCATTTCTATATAATGCTCAACCTTTGTAAAATCTATTGTGTATATTTCTTTAAATTGATACATAAAATCTCCTTTATCTTGTTACCTCATAAAAAGTTTTGTAGTGGTCGTATGTAACAAATATAAGTCCATCATTGGAGTAGAGTATTCTATCGTTGCTTCTGTATCCACCATCATAATTTATATCTGCTTCATACCATACTCGTCCGCCTGTCATAGGTAGCTTTCCATCTCTGTTTTGATACACATTTCCACCTATCATTTTTCCCGGTAGAACTTGGTCAAGATTTCCACGCCAATTAACCCATCCGGCATCTTCTGCAGTTTCTTTCAAAACATAATAATTCGGCAATCTTTGAAATGTCACCAAATATACATCAGCCCCATTGTTCCCCAAATCGGTTGATGTTCCAGCCTTTTTCGTCCTCATTGGAACATACACACATTTACAATTCGGATGTGCTTTAACCTCATGTTGCGTATCTAAAATGGTTATGCTTACTATTTTTCCATGTTGTTTGGCACAATATAAACAAGTAGTAAGCGTCAATTCTGACATCCAATTCGCCCAGCTCGAACTATTTCCTATTAATTCTCTATCTTGGAAAATGGTATATATCATTTTTCCTCCTTTATTATACTTTCTTTTTTATAATTTGTCAATTGATTCGCCTGCATGTATAAAACACAGCTTTTCCCCTTCGCCCCAAATTATTTTAACATAAAAAAACCGGTATCAACCGGTACACTTTTTCATAAAATATTTTCCATAATTACAAATTCCATATTTTGAGCTTTTTCCAAAAACAAGACCTTCAAAATTCCACAATTTTTCCATGTTTTTGTGGAAAAATAAACAATTTTGGTAAGAAAAAAGGGAATGAGTTTCCTCATTCCCTATGTATCACAAACCCTTGTATTATAAGGCTTCGTATTACTTCTTGAAATATCTATTCAAAAGTCCCTCAAATGCCTTGCCAATAGCCTTCCCCAGTGGGGGAAGGGGGACCGCCCTTGGCGGTGGATGAGGTGACACGAAAAAAGGGAGCACTTATGCACTCCCTTTATGTATTTATTATTTAAAGTAACGATTGAGTAAACCTTCGAAAGCCTTGCCGTGTCTTGCCTCGTCGCGAGCCATTTCGTGAACTGTGTCATGGATGGCGTCAAGGTTTAGCTCCTTTGCGCGCTTTGCAAGGTCAAATTTACCCATTGTTGCGCCATTTTCAGCTTCAACTCTCATTTCGAGATTCTTCTTTGTAGAATCAGTTACAACCTCACCAAGAAGCTCTGCAAATTTTGCAGCGTGCTCAGCCTCCTCCCAAGCTGCCTTTTCCCAGTAAAGACCGATTTCTGGATAGCCCTCACGGTGTGCAACTCTTGCCATTGCAAGGTACATACCAACCTCTGTGCACTCACCCATATAGTTAGCGCGAAGGTCAGCAATAATGTCCTCTCGTGCGCCTTGTGCAACACCTACAACGTGCTCAGCAGCCCAGTAACGATTTTCCTCTACAACCTCGTTGAACTTTTCAGCTGGAACCTTGCATTGTGGGCATCTTTCAGGTGCAGAATCTCCCTCGTGAACGTAACCGCAAACAGAACATACAAATTTTTTCATAATAAATTTCTCCTCTAACATTATATTTTTTAATTATTTTTTTAAACAGTTTTTGCACAAGCCATAGCAAACAAATCTTTCGGTATCAACCATAAATCCGTCGCCCGTTAGTGCGTTTGCCATATTTTTGGGCATATCAAAATCGTAAATCTCACGACAGCTCTTGCAGACAAAATGTGCATGGTCGCTTATAAAGCCATCATAGAAAACACACTTGTCACTGGTTTCAACAGAGATTATCTCGCCACTTTCAATTAGCTGTGAGAGGTTTCTATATACTGTACCAAGGCTTATATTGGGTATTTCTTGTCTTACTGCATCATATATTTGTGTTGCACTATAATGCTGTCTTTTAGACCGAAGAAATTTCAGTATCGCGCTTTTTTGCTTCGTCTGCCTCATTTTGCTCTCCTTTCGCTTATCAGTAATGATTACTATTATCATTATAGCAAAAATTTTTGATTTGTCAATAGGTTTTTTAAAAAATTTTTTCAAACTTATTAACTTTTTGTTTTTTATCAGTAAATTTTTTTCAATTTTATTGAAATATACTTATAATATATGATATAATTTTATTGATAAGGTCAAGTTTGCTTTCTTGACTTGTTTTTATGACAGGGGGTATGACAAAATGGAAGAAAAGACCTATAGCAAGGTTTCTTTTGGTTGGATTTTATTTGTTGGTAGCTGGTCAAGCGTGCTTTGCGTTCTTTTAGGAATTATTTCTTGTGCAACCATTATTGGAATTCCTTGTGGCATCAAGTATTTTAAAATGCTAAAAATTGTCTTTATGTCCCCTGAAAAGACGGTTGTATATAGGCCAACAGCAAAGACAAGGGCGCTTAATATTTATTGGAGCATATATGGTGGTTATGCATTAAGATTAATTTACTCATTTGCATCTCTTATCTTTAGAGTAATAAAGCCAGGAGTTAACCTCTCACTTAAAATTGACAAGATGTATGCTTATATAAAAGGGCCGTTCGGTACAGAAATTGTTGACTACGGAAAATATACACAGCAAAAGAACACAATGTATGACTACACCCTTTTACAAAGAAAGATTTGCAAAAACCCAGATATTAAAATCTTTGATGATATGAGGGGTCGTCCTGTTACTGTAAAGAAATATCTACAAAGACTTGAGGACGAGGCGCTTGGCATTAAAAAGCCAACTGCTATTGTATTGTTCCTTGCAGGCTCAATTTCCATTTTCGGCTTTGCCTCACTTGCACTCATTCCTGGTATTGGTATTGGTCTTATTGTTTTATCTATAATTACTTGCATTATAGCAGCTGAATATCGCGGACACCAATATCTAAAATTTTACGACAAGCAAATGAGAAAGCTATTTAAGCTATATGACGAGGACGCTCCATTTGATGAGCTTCCTGCCGCTATAAAGCCTTCATATGTATTTGAGCATTTACATCAGGTACGTGAGCAAAACAAAAAGAATTCTATAAGACGTGCTGCTGAACGTGCTGCATATGAGCGCGCAAAGAGAGAAACAGAGGAAAAGAATAAAAAATAAAATTAAGCAGGGATTTACAGCCCTGCTTTTTTGTTTCCTTTTTTTAAAAACTGAATATACTAAAAGTGAGTTTTAGAAAAGAGGTTTTTAAAATGGGAAAATATTTCGGTACTGATGGCATGCGTGGGCTGGTGGGTGTAGAGCTTTGCGCACATCATGCTTTTAAAATAGGAAGATTTTTAGGAAAAAGGCTTTCTTTGAAAAACGGGGGCAGGGTAGTAATTGGCAAGGACACGCGCCACTCCTCTTATATGCTTGAGTACGCAACAGCCGCTGGGCTTTGTAGCACAGGTGCAAATGTATATTTATTACACGTATGCCCAACCGCGTGTGTATCATATATAACTAAAAATGAAGGCTTTGATTTTGGAATTATGATTTCCGCAAGTCACAACCCTTACTTTGACAATGGTATTAAAATATTAAATTCCGAGGGCGAAAAGCTAAATGACGAGCTTATTTTAGAAATCGAGAATTATTTAGATAGCAAAGAGGAAGACAAAGACGCACAAGGGGAGAATATAGGCAAAATTTACGACTTTAGCGTTGGAAGAGAGAAATACTTGGAATATTTAAAGAAATGTAGCCAAGCGCCCCTTTTCGGCTTGAAAATAGGAATTGATACAGCATCTGGCAGTGCATTCGCAATTGCGCCCAAGCTTTTTTCAGCCTTAGGTGCAACTGTTTTTCAAATAGATAACGAGCCAAATGGCACTAATATTAACGAAGACTGTGGCTCAACCCACCCAGAGGCGCTTTGTAAATTTGTGAAGGAAAACGAGCTTGACCTTGGCTTTGCCTACGATGGAGATAGCGACAGATGTATCGCCATTGACGAAAGAGGTAAGGTTTTTGATGGCGATAAGATTATGTACGCCCTTGCGTGTAATCTAAAAAAGGAAGATAGTCTTAATAAAAACACCTTAGTCACCACTATAATGTCAAACATAGGACTTAAAAATGCGCTTTTAAAGAATGGTATATATATAAAGGAAACGCCTGTTGGAGATAGACACGTCTTTGAGGAAATGAAACGGGGTGGCTATAGCCTCGGAGGAGAGCAGTCAGGACATATAATAATATCAAAATATGCAAAAACAGGTGATGGAATATTAACATCAATAAAGCTTGCTGAGCTTGTAGCAATTGGAGCATCTCCTCTTTCAAGCCTTGCAAGTGATTTAAGGCTTTACCCACAGGTCTTAAAAAATGTGCGCGTAAAAAACAAAGCAGTGGTGCTTAATTCAAATGAATTAAATTCAAAATTAGAGGAGCTAAAAATCTCACTTGATGGAAGAGTTTTAGTGCGTCCAAGCGGAACTGAGCCTATAATCAGAATTTTAGTTGAGGGCAAGGACGCAGGTGAATGTAAAAAAATAGCTAAAGCCCTCGAATCTATAATTTTAAAAGAGGACAAAATATGAACTCACTACTAACTAAGGAAATTTTCTTTAGTGGCTCGTTGTTTTTAGACCTTATTTTAGAGTACAAATATCCGTGGGAGGCAATAGGCAATATAAGAGAAATTATAAAACGAGCTATCTCAACTTTAGATGATAAATATGAAAAAATAGGCGGGGACGTGTACGTTTTTCGAGGTGTTTCCTTGCCAAAAAGTGCAGAAATAATAGGGCCTTCAATAATCTGTCAGGGTGCTGAAATAAGGCATGGCGCCTATATACGTGGCGGGGTAATCGTTGGGTGTGGCGCAGTTGTAGGAAACAGCACGGAAATAAAGGACACAATCCTCTTTGATGGCGCGTGCTTACCACATTACAACTATGCAGGTAACTCAATAATAGGCAAGGGCGCACATATGGGTGCAGGAGCGATAATTTCCAACCTAAAGGGCAATAAAAGTAACGTGAGTATTTCATATAATGGCGCAAAAATAGAGACTAAACTCCGTAAGCTTGGTGCAATCTTAGGTGAAGGAGTAGAGGTTGGCTGTGGTTCGGTATTAAACCCTGGCACGATAGTTTTAGGTGGCACACAAATTTACCCACTTTCCTCTGTAAGAGGGGTGCTTGGCAGTAATTTGATTTATAAATCGCAAGGTAATATAGTAAAAAAGGCAGACAAATAAAGTCTGCCTTTTTATTCTTCTCGTTCTATTTTTAGCCCGAGCTTAAACCCATAATAAAATGCCTCGTCCTCACACAATGCTGTATATTCGCTATATATCTCTTCAAATTCACTCAGCCTTTTAAGAAATTCCTTGGGAAGGTCCTTTTCAAGCTCCTCATAGAAAGCTGTCAAATAGCTTTGTTGGTCATGCATTTTCTTTTTTAATCGCTCTGAGCGTAGCTCGTTTCCAATATGCGCCTCTCTTAATTCGCAAATAATGTTTTCTGTTGTTTTCATTTTTTCACCCCCTTTTATTTAATTATAACATTCAAACGAATGTTTTTCAATCATTTAAATAAATGTTAATGATAAAATTTTCATATACTTTAACAAGGGGTGGTTGTCAAAATGTATTTGTATCAACGATTGCGTGATTTACGCGAGGACAATGACAAAACACAGGCTGAAATTGCCGAGGTTTTAAACATAACCTCTCAACAATATCAGTTATATGAAAGTGGCAAACGCGAAATGCCAATGCACCATTTTATAACTCTTGCAAGTTACTACAATATTTCGCTTGACTATCTCGCTGGAATTATCAGATCTCCAAGAAAATTGCATTAAAAAACGGACACAGGGGTGTCCGTTTTCTTTATTTTTACTTTTCAAGCTTGCCAAATGTAAGCACGTCCTTGGCTGGTCTTGTCTTGTATTTACCACGAGTAAAGTCAGGGATTTGTTGTGGTGCGCCTCCATTTTTAATTGACTCCTCGGAAAGGCAAGTAACAACCATCCAAGATGCAGCATCATAAACGTCACAAAGCATTTCGCCACCGTCCTTTACACGGTCAACAAACTCACGAAGCTCAACATAGTCCATACCACCATGTCCTGCCTCAAGCGCCTCCTTTGTGATTATCTTCCACTCGTGTGGGAGAAGGTCCTTAAACTCCTCAGCGCTGTTTTTATATTTGTCAATATATTCAAGGCTTGACCAAAACTCTGGCTGACCATCAAAATATACGCTATTTGAATTTTGCTCATACATACCCTTAGTACCACGAATTGTAAACTCTCTGTTATATGAGCGTGGTAGAGAGGTGTCAAGACGAAGTAACATAGTTTCGCCATTTTCACAGGTGATAATTGTGTGTACCACGTCGCCCTGCTTAAAGTCAGTGCCGATTAGGTCAGGATTTATATTGTCCTTATTCTTTTCAACATACTCTTCCATACCGAATGAGCCAGTTGCTATGGAAACAAGTGAGGTCATACGGTTGCCACGGTTAATATCAAGCACCTTTGCCATAGGGCCAAGCTCATGAGTTGGGTAGTTTTCGCAGTTTCTTGTTAGATATTCATTTAAACGATAGTGGCGATTTTCCTTACCTCTTGTAACCTCATTTCTTAGGTCGTGGCCATAAGCGCCACTTAGGTGAACAATACGTCCAAACGCACCAGTACGTGCAATAGCGGTAGCGAGTAGCTCCTCGCGATTATAACAGCAGTTTTCCATAAACATAAATGGAGTGCCTGTCTTTTCCTGTGCATCAACAAGTGCCCAGCAGTCCTCAACTGAATATGCGCCACCAACCTCAAGTGCGGTTGCCTTGCCTGCCTTTAATGCATCAATTGCAATAGGGAAGTGCATATTCCAGTCTGTTGCTATGTAAACAGCATCCACCTCATCCATTGCTAAAACCTCTTTGTAGTTGGTTGTACCAAATGGTGTGTTGCCCCTTTTTTCCTTAACACGATTAACGCCGTTTTGTACTCTATCCTCATATTTATCGCAAATGGCAACGATTTCTACATCGTCAAAGCCAAGAAGAATATCGTTCATACCATAGCTTCTACAGCCAAATCCAATTACGCCAATTTTTACCTTTTCCATACTGTCCTCCGAAGAATTTTTTCGTACAGTTTGATTTTACCAAAAAATAATCATAAAGTCAACAAAAAATAAAATATTGACAATAAAATAATATAATGTTAAAATTATAGTAGAAAAATATGCCCGTGCATACATGGGCACACGCGAGGTTTATATGAAAAAGATTATTATATTAATCTCCTTGCTTTTGATTTCCTGCTTTTCACTTATTGCTTGTTCAACTGATTTTAGTGAGACAATAAATGAGTCCTCAAATCAAATTTACGACTCGATTCGTGATTATGCTGAGCCTTTTTTAAAGGAGGATCCAAGCTTTAGTGAGGGAAATGAGCAAAAGCCCGAGGAAAATCCAACAACCGGTGAGGAGGGTTCAAATGAAAACTAAAATTTTTGCACTACTTTTATCTTTAATTCTTTGTCTTGGAATTTTATGCGCTTGTGGTGAGCCAGAAAATACCAATGGTGAAAACACCAATACCGAAACACCAGAAAATGGTGAAGGAAACACCAACACCGAGACACCAGAAAATGGTGGCGAGGTAACCCCACCAAGCGAAGAGGAAAAAGAGCCAGAATATGTAATCGGCACAGCTGTTGGCGAAAAGCTTCCTTCCTACGAGGTAGAAACATTTGACGAAAATGGTTTAAGCGGTAAATTTATTGACCCAACCAGCCTTGGTAGAGTAACAGTTATTAACTTTTGGGGCACATGGTGTCCACCTTGTGTAAACGAGCTTCCTGAATTTAGCGAGGTAGCAACCGAATATAAGGACAAGGCAACAATAATTGCAATTCACTCAGTTGATTATTTTTCCACTAATGCTGTTGCACATATAAAAAACAACTTTAGTGACTCAGATATTATCTTTGCAAAGGACGAAAACACAGGTGAGGGTAACTATTATTATGACGAATGCTATGAGACCTTTGGCTGTGAAATGTACTATCCATTTACAATTATAATAAATGAAAATGGCATTATTACCTATACAAACTCTGGCGCGCTTTCAAAAGCAAAGCTCATTTCTGAAATAGAAAAAGCGCTAAATAGTTAATATGACACTTAAAGAAATTTCCTCATTACTCAATAGCTACGGGGCAGAGTGCCCTCAAGAGGAAGCACTTATAATAATTGAGCATGTGACTAAATTTAGTCGTGCAAAAATCATGCTTGACCCTCAAAAATCGTACACAGAGTCCACTATTTTTGAAATATTAGAGAAAAGAAAAGAGCATATTCCCCTTCAATATATCATTGGCTCTTGGGAGTTTATGGGCAAGGAATTTTATGTTTCCGAGGATTGCTTAATTCCAAGACCAGACACCGAGATTTTAGTTGAAAGGGCGCTTAACTTAACTAAAGACGGTATGCACGTGTGCGACCTCTGTACAGGTAGTGGCTGTATTGGTATTTCAATAGCGACAAGGAAAAATGTTGCACTTACATTACTTGATATTTCAAGTGGTGCGCTTAATATGGCTAAAAGGAATGCAGACAGGCATGGTGTGGGTGCGCGCTTTATTTTAGGTGATTTACGCACAGATATTCCGAATGAAAAATTTGATATTATAACTGTAAACCCACCTTACATTCCAACAAAGGATATAGAATCGCTTTCTTCTGAGGTTAAAAAAGAGCCTACCTTAGCGCTTGACGGTGGCTTAGACGGGCTTGATATAATTCGTCACCTACTAAATAGTACAATTAGCTATTTAAACGATAATGGAAAAATGCTAATCGAGTTTGGATACGACCAAGAAAATGAAATGAGGGCGCTTTTAAAGGGCGCTAACATTTCAAGCTACGAAATACTTTACGACTACGGAAAAAATCCACGAGTTGCAGTAATTTACAAATAAAAATAAATTTGGCTATTGAATTATATATCTTAATATGTTAAAATAGAATATAGCCCATTTGCACAGATAATGGAATATTTCCTTATCTGTTCAAGCTATAATTTAAGGAGCATTTATGAAAAAAAGGACGCTCGGCGTCGACTTCGGTGATGCTCGCACAGGACTTGCACTTTCCGATTTAAGTGGATTTTTAGCAAGCGGAGCAGGTACAATTAAAAGCAAAAGCTTTAAAGAAACAGGCGACTCTGTGTGCGAAATTGCCAAAAAGAATGACGTTGGCTTAATAGTTTTAGGTCATCCAATAAACATGAACGGTACACTCGGCCCGCGCTCAGAAAAGATACACGCATTTAAAGAGTATTTGGAGCAAAACTCTGGTATTGATGTAGTTCTTTATGATGAGAGGCTTTCTACAGCAAATGCACACGTTATGCTTAATATGACCGGCACAAGGGGAGACAAGCGCAAATCAATTATTGATGAAATGTCAGCTTGCTTAATTTTACAAAGCTATCTTGATTCCCCAAATTCCATTTATAAACAAAAATAAAACGCAATACATTTTACGGAGGACACAATGGACAAAAACCAATCAAACCTCATAAATCGTCATAACCTTATTGGCGGTCAGGCTGTTATCGAGGGTGTTATGATGAAAAAGGACAACCGTGTTTCCTTAGCTGTTCGTAAGGAAGACGGAACTATTGAGATTAAAAACACAGAATTTAACACAGTAAGAAAAAAGGTTGGTCTTTTTAATAAGCCAATTATAAGAGGCATTATTGCTTTTGTTGAATCGCTAATTCTTTCCTTCAAGACGCTTGGCAACTCAACAGCAATGCTTGACCTCGATGGTGACAAAAAAGACAAAAACGGAAAGAAAAAATCAAGCGCTACTAACATTTTAGTAATGGTTATTTCACTTGTGCTTGGTCTTGGTCTTTCACTTGTGCTTTTCTCAATTTTACCAACATTCGTTGCTGAAAAAATCGTTCAACTATTTGAACTAAACGTAGAGGGCAAGGCTCTTCACTTTATAATTCGGGCACTGATAGAGGGTGCTTTGAAGGTTGCAATATTTGTTGCGTACCTATTTGTTGTTTCACTTATGAAGGACATAAGAAGAACCTTTGAATATCACGGTGCTGAGCATAAGGTAATTGCTTGCTTTGAGTCTGGACACGAATTAACAATTGAAAACGTTCGTAAATGCACACGCCTACACCCAAGATGCGGTACTTCATTTATGTTTGTTACAATTCTTCTTAGCGTTTTTGTTAGCGTTTTTGTTCCATTCACTGGATTTTTAAGAGTTGTAGTTAAGCTACTTCTTCTCCCACTTGTTATGGGTATTAGCTATGAGTACATTATGTACGCAGGCAAAAACGAAAACTTCATTACAAAGGTTCTCTCAGCTCCTGGTCTTTGGATGCAGAGAATAACAACAAAAGAGCCAAGTGATGACCAAATCGCAGTTGCAATTTGTGCTGTTAAGGCTGCTGTTCCTGAGCTTTACTACAAGGTTGGTGAGGAAGAGTTTACAATTACAAGAGTTCAAAATAGAAATCACATCGCAAACACAGATAAGAAATACCCAGCTGAGGAGCCAATTTATAAGGTTCCAGAAAACAAGGTGGAATTGTTCCAGAAAAATGCAGAGGCTGAAAGCTCTGATGTTGAAATAACAGTAAATGGCAAGCCTTCAAAAATTAATGTAACAAAATACACAAAACAATAAAAATTAAGAGCAAGCTACAAAAAAGTAGCTTGCTTTTTTACTTTTTGCCATAAAAATACGCAAAATTTGTTAATTTTTTTAAAATTTTTAATATTTTATATATATTTTTATATATTATATATTGCTTTTTTATAATATATATGTTAAAATATGCGTGTAATGAGTTGGTTTACCAAGCTCGAAACTTTATAAGGAGGTAGGTACAATGGCAGAATTTAAGTATGATATCGTCAAGGCCTTTGGCAACGTTTCTGATAACGAGAACGGTTGGATTAAGGAAGTAAACCTCATCAGCTGGAACGATCGTGAACCTGTTTATGACATTCGTGTTTGGCAAGAGGGTCATGAAAAACTTGGCAAAGGAATCACTCTTACCGAGGCAGAAATTAAGAACCTTAAAAAGCTTCTTAACGAAATGGACATCTAATTTCCAATTTAGAAAATCAAGGAACAACTTTGTTGTTCCTTTTTTCTTTTATCACTTGAATATATATAATATATATGATAAAATATTTATGTAATTTTCTTTTAGAGGTGTATTATGAATATTGAGCTATCAAAATACAAAAACGGAGCATCTTGTGCCTTTTCCTTTACCTTTGATGATGGGTGCTATCTTGACTCAAGTCGCGAGGCGATGGAAATTTTTGAAGACGTTTATAATAAAACTGGTGTAAAAATCAAAGCAACTGTTGGTATTACTGTTAAGTTTATGCATGAAAGACTAATCGATTTTTGGCGCGAGGGTATAAAAAAGGACTATTTTGATATTGCCTCTCACACAATAGGCCACGATATTGCGTTTTGTAGCGACACTCCTTATGAGGCAAGAAAGGCTGATGCCGAGGGTGCACAGCGTATGCTTCGCGAGATGTTCCCAGGCGAGGAGGTAAACACCTTTATTTTTGCAGGCGGTTCAAGAGATAACGAGGGCACTTCAGTTTTAGCCGAGCATTATATTGCTTGTCGTGCAGGTGGTGAGGGAATAAATCAGGTTGGCAAAATCAACTGGCTTGATGTAAACTGCTTAACCGCTATGCTAAAGCGCCCACTTAGTGACTTTACAGACTATATAGATAAAACAAAAGCCGAGGGTGGCTGGGGCGTACAGATGAACCACTGGATTACCCATAAGGAGGAGGACGTCTTCCACTCTCAAAGCGCACCTCAATTTAGAGAGGAATGTAATTACCTTGGCGAGATAGCAAAGGATGGTAGCGTTTGGACAGGCTCATTTTATGAGGTAAGCAAATACCTAAGAAGATATGAGCAAAGCTCATTAAATGTGCAAGAAAAAAATGGCCATATTTTTGTTGAAATTTTGACAAATAACGACACTCCATCGGCAGTTTTAGATACAGAAATGACCATTTGTATTGATACAGATAAGGACATTTTGCTATACGAAAGGGATGGTAATACAAAAAGACTTTTTGCAAACGAAAATGGCAAAATTTTTGTAAATACATATGATTTTATCGAATTTGAACCTATAATTTAATGAAAAAATCAACAAATTGGTAAATTTAAAGCCTCTACTATGTAGAGGCTTTTTTGTTAATTTTGTCATTTTTTGTCCCTCATTTATAATTTTTTTTTAAAAAGGTCTTTTAATTTTAATATAAGTGTGTTATAATAGGCACGCTAAATTTTTTATAATAATAAGGACGAAGGAAATGCTAAGAGAAGATTTAAGAAATGTTGCAATTATTGCCCACGTTGACCATGGTAAAACATCTTTGGTTAATGCTTTGCTTGTTCAAGGTGGTGTGTTTAGAGAAAATCAAGAAGTTCAAGACCGCGTGATGGACAGCAATGCTTTGGAGCGCGAACGCGGAATTACAATTTTGTCAAAAAACTGTTCAGCCATGTATAAGGATACTAAGATTAATATCGTAGACACTCCTGGACACGCGGATTTTGGTGGAGAAGT